>NZ_FUGD01000108.1 GCF_900162815.1 Psychrobacter pasteurii
TATTCGATAGCTACAACCTAAGCCTATATCAAATCAACACGCTTGAGATAGTACAAGACAGTCGTAATCGTTGGTATGCGTGTATCACTGTTAAAGACTTTCCTAAGCAAGTAAGTGGTAAGGGCAGCGTTGGTATTGACTTAGGTTTAAAAGAGTCTGCAACCACCTCAAATGGCGACAAGCTAACTATTAAGCAAACGCAAAAATGGGCGAATAAATTAGCAGTAGCCCAGCGTGCTAAGAATAAAAAACGTGTAAAAGCAATCCACGCTAAAATTAAAAATACAAGATTAGACTTAATTCATAAATTTACCACAAAGCTAGTGCAGAGCAATGCCTTGATTGTGGTTGGTGATGTTAAATCACGCTCATTTACCAATTCAATGACCAACCTAGCTAAATCAACATACGATGCCGGTTGGTTTGAACTTAAACGACAACTGGAATATAAATGCAAGAATGCAGGTTGTCAGTTTGAGATCGTAAATGAGAGTTACACTACCCAGACTTGCTCGTGCTGCCTTGAAATAAGTGACAGTAGTCCAAAAGGTAGAGCAGGTTTGCGAATAAGAGGATGGACTTGTGCTGAGTGTGGCACATGGCATGATAGAGATATCAATGCTGCTAAGAACATCCTTGCGGTCGGGCTTGACCGTCTAGCTGTAGGAATCCCCTCGGTTTAGCGAGGGGAGGAAGTCAATCCAGTAGATAAGATGTCGCAGTCAGGCTATGGCGTGTTTGTTGATCAAGTGGCCGTAAAATCCGTCAAATAAACAAAGAATTAGCTCATCGGTCCAGTGCTCATTCAAAGCGATATAAGAAATACAAGAAACTGATTTATGAATTTGTCCTTTAAACGTTTACAAACCGACTCACTGCTAGTGTTGTCGGTCTTTATTGTTGCTTCTTGCGGCTTAGCTTATGAGCTGATTGCCGGAGCGCTGGCAAGTTATGTGCTAGGCGACTCGGTGTTACAGTTTTCTACCATTATCGGCACCTATCTGTTTGCAATGGGTATCGGCTCACATCTGTCTAAGTATGTTCCAGAGGACAAGGTATTACAGCGCTTTATCGAGATTGAGGTGTTGGTTGGATTGATCGGTGGCTTATCTGCCATTGGGTTATTTCTGGCCTTTGCTTGGCTACCAACTTTTAAGACCATTTTATATGCACTGGTGGTGTGTATCGGTACTTTGGTGGGTATGGAAATCCCCTTGGTAATGCGAATTTTCAACTCACAAAAACAAGCCTTCCATGAGCTGGTGAGCCGAGTACTTACCTTTGACTATCTGGGAGCTTTAGCGGTCTCCTTGCTGTTTCCTTTGGTGATGGCACCGATGCTTGGTCTGGCCAGATCGGCAGTATTGTTTGGTATATTGAACGTGTTGGTAGCAGGTTGGACGGCTTGGCACTTTTATCCCAAGGTCGCTGTCATTAATACTGAAGGGCTAGATGCCAGTGAACAAAAACAGCAACGCGCAAATCATGCCAAGATAAGAAGTCGATTGATTGTCCGTATCTTGGTGGCAATGGTTTTGCTATTGTCAGGCTTAATTTTTGCCGATCGCTTAGTGGGGTTTTCGGAACAAAAGTTATTTAAAGCCCCAGTTGTTTTTGCCACAAACTCTCCTTATCAGCGCCTAATTGTCACTGAAAAAAGTGGTCATTTGCAGCTATTTTTAAATGGCAATTTGCAGTTTTCTACCCGAGATGAATACCGCTATCATGAAGCTTTGGTGCATCCGATTATGCAAAAGCTTAGCGATAGCACCCGAGCCACTAAACCAGAATTAAAGGTGCTTATCTTAGGCGGCGGGGATGGAATGGCAGCTCGTGAGGTCTTAAAGTATGAAGCAGTCAATGATATTACTTTGGTAGACTTAGATCCTGAAATGACGCAGTTTTTTGCTGAGGCACCGCGGTTTAAAAAACTCAATAATAACTCGTTAAACAGCCCCAAAGTGAGCGTGATAAACGCGGATGCTTATAAGTGGCTTGAGGGGAGTAATGAAGTCTTTGATGCCATTATCATCGATTTACCTGATCCCTCGCACTATAGCTTAGCCAAGCTGTATTCTGAGCCTATGTATCATATGGTTAAAGATCATTTGACCGCAGAAGGGCTGATGGTGGTGCAAGCTACTTCGCCTTATTATGCGCCCAAATCCTTTTGGTCCATTGACAAGACGCTACAGGTTTCAGGGTTTAAAACCACTCCCTATCATGCTTATGTTCCCTCCTTTGGGGAGTGGGGGTTTATCGTGGGTAGTCCGAACACAACCTTTGTTGCTCCCACGCATTATGAGTTGCCAATGGCATTTTTAACCCCCTCTGTGAGCCGTGAGATGTTCACTTTTCCGCCTGATATGCAGCCGATAGAGGTTGAACCTAATACCTTAGATAAGCAAATACTGGTGCATTATTATGTGCAAGATTGGTCCGACGAGTAGCGACTTGAATCAAGTTTTTCAGTGTTATGGCCGAAGGTGTTAATAAAAAAGCAGTAATAAAAATAAGTGAATAGATGAAAAATAGCCTAAGCAGTAAAAACAATCTTAGCCCAGTACCTAGTAGCCCAACAACTGGGAAACATATCTTGGCAGAATTTTGGCAGTGCCAATGTGATCCACAATTATTAACCAGTACCCAGCCTTTGCTCAGCCTGTTAACCCAAGCGGTGGAGCAGGCAGGACTGACTTTAGTAGGCCATGCAGTACATGAGTTCGAGCAATATGAGGCTCAGAACGATAATGAGAGTGATAGCAATTTAAAGCAGCTGAATCAAGACACTGCATCAGCTCAGACCAGTGGTGTGACCTTGACCTTATTACTTGCTGAATCTCACCTATGCTTGCACACTTGGGGCGAGTATCAAACGGTGACGATGGATGTGTATGTCTGTAACGTAGCCAATGAAAATAGCTCAAAAGCCGATGCGTTATTTAATGCCTGTTTGCAGTTATTCCAGCCCAAGCAACATCATGTAAATAGTGTGTCACGCCAGCATCAGATTCCCAACAACTTTCAACACTAAATTATTGAAATTACTCTATTATGTAATAGAGGAGTTATGCGTTGAAATAAACTTAGTAAACAGATTTGCTTAAGTTTAAACGGCAGTGTTAAGCTGTGAGCTATTAAACCCTTTATAAGTACAAAGCTTAGGACACAATACAAGATGCAAAATATTGACAGTTTGCAGACCGAACTACTTTACTACGCCTTCTATTTTGGGGGCAGTGTGGTGATGTTGGTTTTATTTGCCATTATTTATATGGCCATTACCCCTTATGATGAGATTGCGCTTATTCGTAAAGGCTCAGGTGCAGCCGCCCTAAGCTTTGGCGGAACCATTATTGGTTTTTCATTGCCCCTTGCGGCTAGTGCCATTTATAACACTGGTTTTTTGCCCTTTGTCATCTGGAGTGTGGTGGCGATGCTGGTACAAATTGCCGGTTATTTTGTCATGGTAAAAGTCATTGGTAATGTGCCAGAGCATATTAGGCTTAATAATATGGCCGTAGGCGGATTGCTAGGTATAAGTGGCTTGGTGCTGGGTATTATTAACGCTGGTATCTTGTCATAACCCCTTAAGAGTCAAACATAAAAAATTTATACAAATTAATATAAAGGATAAAGATCATGGGTCTTAGAAGTTTTATTAAAAAGCAATTTATCGATGCCATTGAATGGGATTGGCAAGATGACGACGTACTGATGTGGAGGTTTCCTATGGCGGATAATGAAATCCAAAGTGGGGCGTCGTTGACGGTGCGTGATGGCCAAGTCGCGGTATTTATTAACGAAGGTCAAATTGCGGATGTCTTTACTGCTGGCCGTTATGAATTGACCACCGAAACCTTACCAGTGATGACCAACTTAAGAAACTGGCGTATGGGTTTTGACTCTCCTTTTAAGTCAGACGTACTGTTCTTTAGTACTCGTTTGCAACAAGGCCGTAAATGGGGTACCACGCAGCCAGTAACGGTACGTGACTCAGATTTTGGCATGGTTCGTCTACGTGCCTTTGGTATGTATTCGTACAAAATTAATGATGTGACGCAGTTTTATCAGACCATTACCGGTATGAATGACAGCTATCGTGCTGAGCAAATTGAGCCGCAGCTACGAAACCTGATCGTTTCAGACTTAGCCTCCGGTCTGGGTCAAAGCCAAATACCTTTTATTGATTTAGCAGCCAACCAAGGGTTAATGGCTGATGAAGTTAAAAAAGCACTACAACCTGATTTTGCTAAATATGGCTTGTCAGTTGAGTCTTTTGTGGTTGAAAACGTGTCGCTACCAGAAGAACTTCAAAAAACTTTAGACAAGCGTATTTCAATGGGCATGATTGGCGATATGGATGCCTATACCCGTTACCAAGCAGCAGAAGCTATTGAACATGCAGCCAAAAATGAAGGCGGCATGGCAGGTATCGGTGCAGGGCTTGGTGTGGGTATGAATATGGGGCAGGTGATGAGTGAGGCGATGGCGCCAAAAGCTCAGCAGCCACAACAAAACCAACAACCACAACAGGCAGCTCCAGAAGCAGCTCCGGTTGACTTCGCCGCTAAGCTTAGCCAACTAAAAGGGCTACTAGATCAAGGTCTGATTAGCCAAGAAGATTATGACGAAACAAAAATTAAGATTTTAACTCAGCTGTCTCAATGATTGATAAATCCAACCCGTCTTATAAAGGCAATCCGCCTGCGCCCAAGCTACCAAGTAACTTCAATGTTTTGACGTTCACGGCGGCTTGCCCCTCTTGTGGTGCGCCGGTAGAGTTTGCCTCCCCAGGCTCTGTGATGGCAGTATGTGAATACTGTCAGACCACAGTGTTGCGTGAAGGCGATGCACTGGTAGCTCAAGGCAAGCAGTCGCTTACCATTGAGGATTACTCACCACTACAAATCGGCAGTGTCGGTCATGTGGATGGCAGTGACTTTGCCGTAATTGGTCGGGTGCAGCTGCAATATGGTCAAGGCGTGTGGAACGAGTGGTATCTACAGTTTGCTGATGGCCGTATTGGTTGGCTAGCAGAAGCGTTAGGCTTATATAGTTTAACTTTAGGAGAGGGTGAGCAAACCAATCTACCAGCCTATGATGATTTATCGATTAATGACACTATTAGCTTTAATGGAATAAATTATCAGGTCAGTGACAGACGCGATGCCTATGCTATTGCTGGTGAGGGCGAACTACCTTTTGTGGTTGGTCAAGGCTGGCAGACGTGGGTTATTGATGCTCAGTATAAGCGTGAGCGTATTAGCTTAGATTATGCAGAAGAAGGTCCAGATTCTTCCCCGATAGTGCATCAAGGGCAAGCTATAGAGTTTAATGCACTGAATATGCAGCTGCTCAAAGATGACAGGCAGCTAAATGAGCAGGTCAGTGTCAATCAAGCGGGGGCACTCGGTCAAAGCGGCGCATCTGAAAAATCATCAGGCGATGCTATTAAGATTAGCAAAATTGAGTGTCCTAACTGTGGCAGCCCGATACCTTATGTGGCAGGGGCAACTGAATACTTAGTATGTCCTGCGTGTCATAGTGAAAGCAAGCTGACGGGTAGTACTGCTGAGCTGATTGCTATGCACTCGACGATGCAGCACTTTGACAGCAGCTTACCATTAGGGGCAAAAGCTCGTATTCCTGCAGAAGATATTATTGGTGTTAGTGAGTTTGCTTTAACCGATACAGAACAAGCGGCTGCCGCGCAGGGTTATCATGATTATGTGGTCATCGGTATTATGCGCTTACAAGAGGTGGGAGAATTTGCCTCTTGGACGGAGTATCTACTCTACAGCTTAACAGATGGCTTCTTATGGTTGTCTGAAGAGTCGCGAGGCTGGTTTGTCGCGCGTGTATTAAGTGAGATGCCGGTCTCTGAACGCGGCGGGCTACATTATGATGATAGGCAGTGGCGCCAAGTTGATAGTGGCTATCGCAATCGAGTAACTTTTGCGATGGGCGCGTTTAACTGGCAAGTTAAAACCAATGATAGCGATCTGTTAATCGACTACACCTCTGGTGATGAGGTGATTACCTCTGAACAGACCGAGCGTGAGATTACCTATACCCATGCTAAGCCCTTGCCTTATAGCAAGCTTGAACAGTGGTTTGGTAGCTACCTTCAGCCTGAAGGTGCGCAAGATGTGCATAGTGGGTTTAGTGGAGAGGGCAGTCTTAAAAAAATGCTCACTTGGCATGCTATCTTGCAAGTTGCAGTATGGCTGCTGGCAGGCGGCTCGATTATCGTCGGTATTATCGGCGCTATTTTAATTTATATTATCTACTTTAGAGCCAGTGAGTCTGAGAAAGCTTATGTGAGTGAAGAGGTAGAAACTGGACCCTTTAATTATCATTCAGCAGGCACTCAAGGACTCTCTGTTGTGGTCATATCCTTGGCGCTGATTGTCAGCTTCATGATGGGCATAGCTTCGACACCTTCACCAACGGGCCCTAATCCTGATGAAGAGTCTGCCACACGAGGTGGTGGGGGTATTATCATTATCCCAGGCGGTATGGGCGGTGGAAATAATAATGGTAGTAGTGGTCGTACTGGGTATAGCTCAGGTGGCGCTCATAAATAAAAACTTAATGGTTGTAAAAAGACCCTGCATTAAATGCAGGGTCTTTTTTGTTTAATACCCAACAACCGCAGCATCCACTTGTCTTGGATCGGTGGCACCGTACTTACCTTTTGGCGTCACCATAATTGACTGGGTCGAGCCCATAGTAGCTTTGGGGCTGATGGTATGGCCCATAGATTCAAGCTTGTTAACTGTGTCTACACTCAAGGCTTTTTCAATACGAATTTCATCAGGCATCCATTGGTCATGGATACGCGGTGCATTAGTGGCTTCAGCGATATTCATATCGTGGTCGATGACATTAGAGATGATTTGAGTAACTGTGGTGATAATACGGCTACCACCTGGACTACCGGTCACGATGTAAGGCTTGCTGTCTTTGAACACAATAGTTGGGCTCATAGATGACAGCGGGCGCTTACTAGCAGCAACGGCATTGGCTTCATTGCCTAGCAGTCCATATGCATTGGCAGTACCCGGCTTAGCTGAGAAGTCATCCATTTCGTTATTTAGTAAAATGCCTGTGCCTTCAGCAACCAAGCCTGTGCCGTAAGAGAAGTTTAGAGTATAGGTATTGGCAACTGCATTGCCGTATTTATCAATAATTGAGAAGTGAGTGGTTTCATCACTTTCATAAGGCACTGGGTTGTCAGGCTTGATTTGGCTGGCAGGTGTGGCTTTATTGGGGTCGATTTTAGCGCGTAGCTTTTGGGCATAAGATTTAGAGGTAATACCCGATAGTGGCACGTCAATAAAGTCCGAATCACCTAAATACTCTGTACGGTCGGCATAAGCCAACTGCATCGCCTCTGACATCAAGTGAATGGTCTGGGCACTATTTTGCCCATAGTCTTTAAGCGGATAGCCTTCTAAGATATTGAGTATCTGCACAATATGAGCACCACCAGAGGAGGGCGGTGGCATTGAAGCAATCTCATAGCCACGATAGGTACCGCGTACTGGCTCACGCATGATGGCCTTGTAGTCTGCAAAATCTTGCATATTCATAATGCCGCCTGCGTCATTAACGGCTTTGACAATTTGCTCAGCAGTTTTACCTTGATAGAAGCCGTCTTTGCCTTGAGACGCAATTAGCTTAAGTGACTTAGCCAGTTCAGGCTGATATAGGCGCTCACCAACCTCGTAAGCGCTGCCATCGGGCTTAAAAAACACCTTAGCGGTGCTTGGCCATTTTTTGAGTCTATTCTCTAGCGCATTTAACGAGTCAGACAGGCCTGGAGTAACCTCAATACCATTTTTAGCCAAATTAATTGCCGGCGCCATGACTTTGTCTAGTGGCATGCTCCCAAACTGTTCAAGAGCAGTGACTAAGCCTGCCACAGTACCAGGTACGCCAACAGCAAGCCCATGATAGCGAGACAGCTCGGAGTCTGCCTCACCATCTGTCCCTAGATACATGTCTTTATGTGCTTTTAGCGGGGCTTTTTCACGGTAATCCAAAGCTACGGTTTTACCTGTCTTGGCATCATAAATCATCATGAAGCCGCCGCCACCAATATTACCGGCTCGTGGTAGTGTGACTGCCAAAGCGAAACCAACGGCAACTGCAGCGTCGACTGCATTACCACCGTCCTTTAAGATTTGTAGACCGATTTCTGAAGCAAGGGCTTCTTGAGAGGCCACCATGCCATTTTTGGCCCAAAGCGGATGATGAATGGCATCGGGTGAAAATATAGCAACGTCTGCTGAAGATTGACTTTGCGTTGCCGCCTGTTGCTGTGATGAACTAAGCGCTTTATAGGTTTTAGTTTCAGATATCTCTAACGGCTTTACTTCAGCGCTGGCCAGCGTGGCCAGACCTAGAGTTAAACTAAGTAAAGTAGTAGCGGTCAGTTTTTTCGCCAATACAGCAGATAGGCCAACCTTTTGATTCCCTTTATTGCTTACCATAGTGCGTCCTCACTTCCTTGTTGAGTGGCCTGGGTTATACCAAATTAATAACTCTTATTTCGTAGGCGTTAGAAACGCTCAACATATTGTTTATATAAAGACTCTGCATGTGACAGCGAGGCTGGGTTGTTCAGCATGGCCTTGATTTTGCTCGCAGATTCTTTGTCACCCGTCAATTTTGACAACACATAGTATCTTTCAAGTGCTACGGGCTGAGTGACTTTTAAATTGGAAATCAGCTTGTAGATTGAGTTTGGTTTGGTGTATTCGGTCTTAAATGAGCCTTGATAATCATTAAAAATAACAAACAGCTGAATATCATCCACCAGCTCTGGATATAGCGTGGCATCTTTGGCTTTTAGAATATTTTTAAGGGTCGAAGATACATCGCTTCTGGCGTTATCAATTGAATAATCAAAGTACTGATAAATAGACTGAGTGTCAGGATTAAAGGCTTTAGCATCTTGCATCAAGCCGTTTAGACCCTGTTTGAAACGATTGATATCAGTGATAACAGCCGTATTAGAATTGGCTTGTGATGCGCCAGTATTTTTAACGCTGGTAAAGATAAGCAGCTGATTATAATCTCTTGCAGCTTCCTTATCGCCAAGTTTTGCGGCAGCCTCTATGTGTGACGCATGCAGTTTCAAATAATCTTGTTTAGATTCTGGTAAGTCATAAGCACCACGCAAAGCATTGCGTAGCAGTTCAGCCATGACCATATGTTCATCGGCTGTTAGCTTACCATTGGTTTGATACTTGTCTTTTAGGGCAACGTATCTATCGATAGAAGGCTGCTTTTCACGTTCAGCAGTACGCTCTTGTATTGCTTTATCAATGGCCATCAATGCTGAGTTACAGCCGCTAACACCCAGAATTGAGACTATTAAAGTTGATAATATAAGCTTCTTTTTCATTGTTTTTTCTTCTTTATTTGAATGAGTTTAATTTGATTTAACGATTCAAGTGCTGTCCCAACTTCAAGCTAGCTGCTAGCTGATAAGCCGTTTGAGCCACATTAGGATAAGCACCTTCAAGTACATTTTCTAGTTTATCAAGTTTTTGAATACTGGGCAGTACAACATCAAAGGGTAAATTGTTAAAATGGTTGTGAGTGTCCGTATCACGGTCAACGCTACCACAAATAGCGATAACAGGCAGGCTTGGGCTGATAGACTTGGCTCGTAATGCCACACCACTGGCGACTTTACCCATAGCCGTTTGGGCATCAAGTTTACCTTCCCCAGTAATAACCAAGTCAGCACTGGCTAGATGTTGCTCTAGTTGAACCACTTCAGCAATCGTATCAAAACCTGATTTTAGTTCGGCTTGGCAAAAAGCCATAAGCGCAAATCCTAAGCCACCTGCTGCACCTGCACCCTCAACATTGTCACAGTTTGCGTTGATATTGTGAGTACCAGTTGCGCTAACAGTTGCAGAACCAGTGACAGCGGCAAAATGAGCTAATGCTGTATCTAAAGTGAGTAAATCGTCAGAAGAGGCGCCTTTTTGAGGCCCAAACACATGACTGGCGCCAGTAGGGCCACACAGTGGGCTGGTCACATCACAAGCCACGGTAATCTTAACCGTTGACAGTAAATCTTTTAAAGGTGAGGCGTCGATACTATGAGTATCAATAAGACTCGCACCGCCTGCGCTTAGCAGATTGCCGTTCGCGTCAGATATTTTGACTCCTAATGCTTGCAACATGCCAGCACCTGCGTCATTGGTTGCGCTACCACCAAGGCCGATAAGCATTTGGCTGGCGCCTTTACTAATGGCATCGGCTATCATTTCACCGACACCATAGGTAGATGTGATCAAAGGATTGCGTTCAGTTGGTGCCAATAAATGCAATCCACAGGCTTCTGCGACTTCAATAATCGCCAAGCCATCATGCGTTAAGAAGTATTTGGCGGTGACAGGGCGCATTAACGGATCATGCACCTTAATTTGCTGCCAATCACCGTCTAATACATAGGATAAGACACTTGAGGTGCCTTCACCGCCATCAGCGAGTGGCAATAAGTGGTATTCGGCATTAGGATAAACCTGACTAAAGCCTTCTTTGATAGCGTTACAGACATCAATAGCGTCTAGGCTTTCTTTAAAGGAGTCTGGTGCGATTAGAATATTCATCATGAACCTAAAAGTAGTAAAAAATAACCCCAAAATCATACTTAGCATCTAAAGTAGGTTTGCGATTTATCGCTAACAGACATTAGAGCTAAGCTGAGATTGGGGCAAAAATTTATAAGAATACGAGTGTTAATAACCAAATAAAGATAATACTGGTCACGCCTTGAATGCCTGTGGCTACCGAGTGTGCTTTATAGGCCTGGGAGACACTCATGCGACTAAATTGGCTAACAATCCAAAAGAAACTGTCATTTGCATGAGAGATAGTCATCGCCCCTGCACCAATTGCCATCACAGTAAATACACGGCCAAGCTCGCTGTCTAAACCAATTTGGCTCAATAAAGGGGCCACCATAGCTGAAGTAGTGACCAATGCAACTGTGGTTGAACCTTGAGCGGTCTTTAGGGCTGCTGATACTATAAATGGCATGAATATGCCTAAACCTAGACCAGATAAAGTCGTACCTAAATAATCACCAATAGGGGTTGCTTTTAGCATTGCGCCAAAAGCGCCACCTGCACCAGTAATTAGTAGGATGGGTGCCGCAATAACCAAGCCTTCCGAAATAGAAGTGCTAACACGCTCTGTCTTATTATCACCTTTGATGAGTAAAAAGGATAAAAATAATCCGATTAATAGAGCGGTTAAAGGGTTGCCTAGAAAGATAATGATATCAACTAAAGCACTATCTCCCAGTGGGTCAGTTGGGAAGTTAGCTACCGATGATAAGCAAATCAAAACAATAGGAACAATGATGGGCATAAACGCCATTGATGCTGATGGCATATGCGGATAATCAGCGCGCGTTTTTTGATTTTCAGGTAAGATTGATTCGATAGCATCTACTGAGTTTGTATTATCAGGCTCAACATTTAAAAAGCGGTTAGACCACCACCAGCCAGCCATGACAGCAATAAAGGTTACCACAACGCCAACCATAATAACTAAGCCAAGATTCGACTCAAGGCCTAAGTTACCTGCAGCAGCGATGGGGCCTGGAGTAGGGGGTACGAAGGTATGAGTAGCATATAGACCAGTTGCTAATGCAACACTCATGGCGACACTTGATACCTTCATGCTCTTAGCAAGTGACTCTTTTAAGGAGTTTAAAATAACAAATCCTGAATCACAAAATACAGGAATAGACACAACCGCACCCACGATAGACATCGTTAGTGTAGGAAAGCGCTTACCTATAAGATTGATAACGGATTCAGCCATGACAATCGCTGCCCCCGTTTTTTCTAGAATGAGTCCAATAATAGTACCAAAGACAATGACTAAGCCAATATAGCCTAAGATGCCACCAAAGCCATCTGAGATGATTTTTGCAACATCAGCAATCGGTACTTGATAAAACAGAGCCACCAAAAACGCCGATAGAATCAATACTAAAAATGGATGCCACTTTAGCTTTGCAGTGGTTAGGATGATAAAAATAATAGTCAGTAACAACCAGAATATAATCATGGTTTTCCCCAAATAGATAGGCTAGCGCTTATGGTTAGTCATGTTAAGTTGATATTTAAAAATTTGTTGTGTAATGATTTTTATATACAGATTTTATTACTTACTCAGCTGAACCCTCACTTTCAGTCTCACTATCCTGACTAGTCTCATCTTCCGCAACCTCTTCATCAAAAGCGGCGTCAAGCGCTTGCTGAACCGCTTCAATACGTGCTTGGCACACTTTATAAGCGGCGATAGACTGCTCAACCGTATTCATCAGATTATCGATGTCAGGCTCATTTGAGTTTTGTAATTCTTCGGCATTTGTTTTTAGAATTTGATACGCATCTTTGAATGTTTTTGGTGCGGCTTTTTTACGAGTACGTGTGGCCATAATAGAATCCTTATAATCAATAAAGTGAACAAATTTGAGAAAGTAAGTTAAAGGTCAATATAAAAGCAAATCAGGATGCAGATAGCATTTAACTCTGGTCTGTTTCGGTAGAGTCTGTGTCAGCAGTTGAATGTTTATCGACATCATAAACCACTGCGCTGAGCTCACCGTCGCTCATGGCAACTTTGATAAAGTCACCTTTTTCGACGCTAGCGACTGACTTGAGATATTTATCTTCTGAGTCTTGAACAAAGGCATAACCTTGATCAAGCAGGCGGGCGGGGTTTTGAATTAAGACCACTTGCTGATAATAGCGCACTTGTTGGGCAGCGTCAGATAGCAGCTTGCGACTGCTTTCTTTGGTGGTTTGTTGTAGGGTGTCAATCGATGCGCTGGCACGTGATAAGTGGCTATAGCTCATTTGCTGAATGCGCTGCATGTTGGATTCGGTTGTCATGCTTGCTTCACGCAATTGGAACTTGGCGTGTTGCTCAATGCTATGAAAGTGGCGGTCACTTAGGTGTTGCCAACGCTGCAAGTTATGGGTGCTTAGACTTTGAATAGATGAAAATTGACGCTCAGTACTCATAGCTGCATGGGTTAGCTGTTGCTGGCTAATACGCTGAATGGCATCGGCATACCCTTGAGTGCGCTGCATCAGGCTGGCAAGATGGTTTACAATACCTGCAATCACCTTTGACGGCGTATCAAAACTGGTGTGTGCAATCTCATCTAAAATAACGCTGTCACGCTCATGACCGATACCGACCCAAACCGGAATAGGCTGTTCGGCAACCAATGCGGCCAATTCATAATCATTCAGGTAGGCTAAGTCACCAACTGCGCCACCACCACGAATAATCACCATCACATCGGGCAGGCGATCGTAGTCTTTTTTGAAGGTCAGCATGCCTTTGGTAATGGCGTGACGTATCTCTTTTGGGGCGTGATTGCCTTGGAATGTGGCATAGTGATAGTGAAAATGACAAGCACCGGTGCGCTGCAATTTATCGGCATCGGCACGGAAGTCGCCAAGTCCAGCGGCTTTTTCGGGGGCAATAACCAGCACATGCTCAATATCAAAAGGGGCAGGGACTTGCTTATTTAAGTTAAGTAAGCCTTCAGCGCTCAAGCGCTCTAACATGGCTGCATATTGGCGAGCCAAATCACCTAAAGTATAACTGGGGTCAATATCATTAATGGTTAATGAAAAACCGTAGAGCGGATGAAAATTTGCTGTCACGTTAAGTAAAACAGTAACGTCACGCTCTAACGCCATACCTGTAGCGCGTTCAAACTTAGCCAATACGCGTGCCGCTTTAAAGCGCCATAAGTTACCTCGGCAACTGGCGATGACTTTGCCGTCGTCATCTTTTTCGGCCAGTTCAAAGTAATAATGCCCGCCCTTGCTGGATAAGTTACGAATCTCCGCTTTAACCCAAACGCTGTGACTAAAGGTTTCTTTTATCACCAGCTCAACCGCTGCCAGATAGTCACTGAGTCTGAGTACCGTATTTTCTAATTCATCGGCTACAGGGTCGATTAACTCATCGCTGTCAAAATTTTCGGCATCAAAGCCTGCACCGTCTGTCGGGAGAGAGTCAAGGCGAGATAAATCTGGCTTAGGCATAGTATCAGTCTGTATCAGGGAGGTGAATTTTATAATTATTATGCTTGTTTGGTAAGCAGAAGGGTATTATAGCCAGTATGACATCAATCTCAACTTTTGGTTGCGGTAAGTTGCTATTATCAATAGATTATATTTGATATGAAAAAGGGGTGGTTATTCTATGATAGAAATTATTAACTTCAGCCAAATTGATAACAAGGAATTGCTAAGACAAGAAATAAAGCCTTTTTTTGCAGATGATAACTATTTAAGTATTAATAAAGAAGCGGTAAAAAAGCGAGGTTGGAGTTATGCGCAGATGGAAAAAGATGTGCGCCAACTATTTGATGAAGACGCTCAAAACCTATCTGGTGCCTTACATAGATTAGGTTGTACGCATGTATATGGCACTCATTTTGATAATATACATAAAGCTAATGATTTTTCAGTTATAAAATTCTCTATAGATTCAGCCATAATAGAGCTAGTACAGACGTCTTCTTTTGAATATCTTATAGACTTAGATGACAGTTTTATTTTTAGTGACTATCCTTTAAAGTTTTTGATTTTGAGACCTGCTTATACCATATCAGCTTATATGTATATATTAGGAGAGGCTGAGTTTGTAGGTGAAGCTTGTGCTGAGTATGGATGGACAATAGCGCATAATGATAAATAGGATATTACCGCATCAGTTTCTTTCAATCTGATATTATTCGAGTTTCAATTATTCGATCGCTTATCTGAAAGCTTATTATGGATATTTTATAAAAAGTTCTACGTTTGAGCTGTGTTATTTTAGGAAGTGGTTACCCAGAGAATCCAGAGTGTTTTATAGTGATTGGGGTGGTAACTTGGGTGTTTGCAGGTAAGCGAGGGTGGCGAGAATGAGGTTTATAAAAGATAATTTGGTCGTATTTTTTGCAGGCTTATTTACAATCATAATGTTAATTGTGGGAGCCTTGTATGCATGCCTACACTATTCAGAATCCAATGGTATTGCCGAAATGGGCGCATTTTTAGCAGGTATTTTTGCACCGATTGCTTGGGTTTGGTTTTTAGCCAGTTACGCTATTCAGAGTAGCGAATTAAAATTACAACGCAAGGAGCTTACCCTGCAACGTAAAGCACTAGAAACTCAAGTCGAGGAATTAAAACATTCTGTACAAGCTCAGCAAGGCTCAGAGTTAGCGCTAAAAGAACAGTCAGAAGCCTTAAAAAAGCAGTTAGAAATTACACTAAAACAATTTGAGCAATATGGGAGTGTTTTAGCAGGGCAGCACCCTAAATTCATACTATACGATCTACCTTTATTACTTTTTCAATGTACAAGAAAAGGAGCCTTTGATGATGATAGTCTGTATATAGAACCTGATTATCCACACGATGACAGGATAGAAAGAGGTGACTCTAAAGACATGACTCAATTTGAATATTGCAATGTAGATTTAATGTTTACACTCAAAAATATAGGAGGTAATTGTTCATTAAAACATATCGTTATCTTAGATCGTAATTCTAACGAGATAAGTGTAACAGCCAATCAAAAAAATGATTATTTCTATATTAATATTCAAGTAGATCAGAGTCTTTATTCAAACATTATCAATTCTGATAAAGTATATGATCTTTTAGATAGTTTATTTTCAAATATGCAGTTAAAACTATTTTATAGCTATGGTGAGACTTCTACATCTGATATTTATTTACTATCAAATAATCATGATGGATATACCTTTATTAAAGCTCAGCAATAGTATATATAAACGTTTATAAACAATATAAAACCTGTATCACCACTAATGACCCCGCAAATACAACAAAGTTGCTTAAATCGCAAATTTAGTTAGGTGAAGAATATAAAGGAGCAACAGTCCTTGTTACTCCTTCAAAAATATATTTTGACAAACGCATGCGTTGCATCATTAATCTAAGCTTATCGCTATAGCAGATACGCCATAACGACAGACTATCATGAACCATTAAACAAGCTGACCCATTTTGCCACTGTGATAGTCCTCATAAGCTTGCACGATACGCTCTTCTGTATCCATCACAAACGGGCCATCGAAAATAATATTGTCTTTGATGGTATCACCGCCTAGTAACACCAACTCAACATCGATATCACTTGCCGTCAAAGTGACACTGTCACCCGTAGATAAAACCGCGATAGAATCCGAACCAAGCTTGCGTCCGTCGGGTAAGGCCAGTTGACCTGTCACCACATAAATGCCAAGCTCTTCAGCACTTTTTTCGTCCACATTCAAAGTCACACTTTGATTGGCAAGTAGACGAATATGCGCCAATAAGTTGGTGGTTTGGGTCTGAATAGGACCGTCATAACACTCAAGATGACCTGCAACGACGCGAATAGTAGCCTGACCCTTGTTAAACTCTGGAATTTGATCGCTTTTATATTCTTGATAGCTGGGTTCCATCAGTTTTTTGTCAGCGGGCAAGCTTGTCCATAACTGTAATCCGTGGCGACCACTGGTTGGCTGTTCGGCATGGATAATACCGCGCCCTGCATTAATATATTGGGCATCGAGTGCGTTTAACTCGCCTTTGAGACCTTTGCTGTCACGATGGGCAACGCCGCCTTCAAAAAGATAGCTAATCACCTCAATACCAGCATGTGGGTGAGGTCTATCACCTATACCACGCTTGCTTTGATGGTTGTAATGATCGACAAACACATAGGGTCCAATAGACAATCGATCACGCTGCGGTAGGGCGCGCCATAACAGCATATCGCCATCATCAATGATTTTTTGTGCGGATAGAACATCGGTAATTATTCTTGTTTTATTTTGCATAATTGGCTCTTGTTATTAAATAGATTTAATCAATATATGGTTGCTTGTTTGGTGGTTATCAAGTGCTTTGGCTAAGTATGCTGTATAACCATTGGCAGTGCTCAAGACCTATACTAACGTTTTAGAAGACCTATGCTCACGTTTTAAAAGATAGAATAAAAGCTGTTAAAGCTTGGAATAATTTGCCAGAATCAGGCGAATCTTTGTGCGGATGTGATAAACTTTGATATAACGCCGACTTTAAAACTTGGACGGCGTTGCTGTGTGATTGCGGTATTGTTTTAATTGAAAATTTACAGGATATTTGCCATGAAGTATGTCTCTATACCCTTGATGTGTGGTTTACTGGTATTAGCTGGTTGCAGTGATAATAATGCAGACAGTCAGTCAGATGATGCGGAAACCACGACAGACGTCCAAGTAGTCGGTGAAGAAACAACTGAAAATGATGCTGTAGAAGCATTAGAGAGTGAAGAAGAACAACTGGCTGAAGCTGAAGAAGTTGAGGCAGTAGAAGATGATTGGATGGATGAAGATGAACTCGAAGATGACTACGTCAATCCAAATGCGGGTATACCAAACGTTTGGCGATCAGAGTTTGGTCAAGGTTATAGTGTCTATTCAATCAATGATGCCAAAGGAACTAATCTTAGCATATCGTGCAATGACGCTGCTGGTCAGGAGTATGATCACGCGGTATATTTAGATTATCGAGGCGAGACTTATAGCAATACCAATTCAGAATATCCAGTTTCGCTGTTAGTTGATGATGCCATAGAAGTAGCCGCCCCTGAATCTACCGATTGGCGTAATGGCGCCAATGCTTGGAATGAGCTGGCTGAGAATGTTGCGCAAGCCACTAAGATTGATGCTTACTTACATAATAAAAAAGTCGCCACTTTCACGCCGTCACCAGCCAACGTGGCAAAAGTCGTCAGTGAGCTTGCTAGTTGTCAGGAAATGTTATATCAAGACCAAGATAATTGGTAATTGCTAGCTACAGCGACAACAGCTTAGCTTTAAAATTTTGAATATTTAACTGAGTCGTTGATTTCATATTTGACGACTCACTCTTAAAAAGGTTGGTTTAGAAATACCAGATGAGCATAATCAAAACAAATAAAAAGGACTTTGAAATGATAAACAACTACAACGCCGCCCCGCAAGCCTATAATTTTCCTCTTACCATTAAGCAGCTATTAAACCGTTCAAAAACCACCTCTCAAAATGAAGAAATTGTTTATGCGGATAAAAAACGCATGACATATAGCGAGCTATTTTCGCGTATTGCGAAACTGGCGAACGTGTTGGATGGTCTGAATCTCGAAAAAGGCGACGTGGTTGCGGTTATGGACTGGGACAGTCACCGCTTTTTAGAATCTTATTTTGCGATCCCAATGTCACAATATGTGCTACAGACCGTGAATATTCGATTGTCTCCAGAGAAAGTACTGTACACCATCAACCATGCCAAACCAAAAGTGTTATTGCTAAACTCTGAGTTTGCGCCGATGGTAAAAGACTATCAATTTGAGAACTCATCGATTGAGCATATTATTTGGCTTGATGACAATGGCACCAGCAGTGAAGGGGTGTTTGGGATTAGTCAGGAGCGTTTGTTAGGTGAATATGAAGCACTGCTTGCCGATGCCAGTGATGAGTTTGAATTCCAAGATTTTGATGAAAATACCATTGCGAGCACTTTCTATACCTCAGGTACGACAGGTAATCCGAAGGGTGTTTTCTTTAGTCACCGTCAATTGGTGCTGCATGCCTTAGCAGAGGCGGCGACTTTGGGCGTATTACCACAGAAGCAAGGCTTGGTGCTTGGTGATGTGTATATGCCAATGACACCGATGTTCCACGTGCTGGCGTGGGGATTCCCTTATACCGCAACCATGCTCGGTATGAAGCAGGTCTATCCAGGTCGTTATGCGCCTGATGTGCTGTTGAACTTAATTGAAACTGAGAAGGTGAGTATCACCCACTGTGTGCCGACCATTTTACAGATGCTACTTAAACAAGCAGAAGCGGAAGGTAAGCGCTTTAACGGTCTAAAAATGATTATTGGTGGGTCGCGTTTAACTGAAGGCTTAGCAAAAACAGCGCTTTCAGCAGGTATTGAAGTTTATACCGGTTATGGCATGTCAGAGACCGCACCGCTTATCAGCTTGACTGAATTTAGATCCGACGATCCTGAAATGAGCCTTGAGGAAGAAGCGAAACGCCGTAGCTTGACTGGTAAGCCTGTGATTATGGTAGAGGCGAAAATTTGGGATGGTGACGGTAAAGCGCTGCCGCAAGATGGTAAGCAAACGGGTGAGCTTGTGCTGCGCGCGCCTTGGCTGACTCAAAGTTACTTCAAAAATGCCGATGCCGGTGATGAGCTATGGGTTGGTGGCTATATGCATACCGAAGACATTGCGTTTATGACCGAAGACGGCACGTTAAAAATCACTGACCGCTTAAAAGATGTAATTAAATCGGGTGGTGAGTGGATATCTTCCTTAGAGATTGAGACCATTTTATCGCTGCATCCTGCAGTCGCTGATGTAGCGGTGATTGGGGTGCGTGATGAGAAGTGGGGTGAGCGTCCACTGGCGGCGATTGTATTGAAGCCTAATTGTGAGGATGTGACGGTTGAGGATATCAAAGCCATTGCTGAAAAAGCCGCAGAAAAAGGCATGATTCCTAAGTATGGAGTGCCTGAGCAGTATAAGATTGTGGATGAGTTACCTAAAACCTCAGTTGGTAAACACGACAAAAAAGTCATGCGCGAAATGTATGCTGGTCAGACCACCATTTAAGGCGTTTTTAAATTAAACTGGCTTTATTGTGCTGGTGTTTGAACCCTCAAGTAATATTTAAAAGCCGTGGCAGTGATGCTGCGGCTTTTTGTCTAAATACCGATATGCTAGTATAGCCCCCCCTTATTAAAAATGGGTTTGATAATGGGCAGTTATCAAACTCGATGAGGATTTAGTAATAGAGGTAGTTAAGTTTTTAAGGCTTTAAGGCTTGTATTTATCCTTATGAGCATCATTACTATTATCCTTGTATTGCTTATAAATTATTACTTATAAAGTTATTTAAACTGGGGCAAACATTCACATGCAATCTAATGACAAGAATTCAGTAGCCGAGGGCGCAGCGGCTGCTGATAGTGCAGAAGTATTATTTGAACAAATCCAAATCAAGCAAGGCTTGCTAATCGGTTTGGTCACTTTAAATCGTGAAAAATCACTCAATGCGTTAAGCACCAATATGTGTCAGCTAATTAGCTCGCAGCTAACAGAGTGGGAAAAAGCCGATAACCTTGTGGCAGTCGTCATTCGTGGGGCAGGCGAGCGTGCTTTGTGTGCTGGCGGTGATATCCGTCAGTTGTATCAAGCTAGGCAGCAGTGGGACGGTGAAGGGATAGCGCCGCCTGAAGCGATCGATTTCTTCGCCAGTGAATATCATTTAGACACTCAAATGTATGAGTATCATAAGCCGATTATTATCTGGGGTAGTGGTATCGTTATGGGCGGTGGTATGGGTATACTGAGCAGTAGTAGCCACCGTATCGTGACCGAAACCACACGGGCAGCGATGCCCGAGGTCAATATTGGGCTGTTCCCGGATGCGACCGGCAGCTGGTTTTTACAAAGATTCCCAGCCAAGACCGGTTTGTTTATGGGATTAACTGGTGCGGATGCCAATGCCAATGATGCCTTGCTGTGTAACTTGGCCGATTTTAAAATGAGCAGTCAAGATTTTGATGCCATGCTTCAAAGCTTGTATGATGCCGATTGGAGCGAAGCCTTAGGTCAACCAACTTTAAATAGCCTAAGCAGTAAATTGCATCAAATTGCTACCAAGACGCTCAATCAATTTAGTATTGAGTCGACTAAAAATGTCGAATTTGCACCAAGTAATATCGCCAAATTTATGGTGCCCATTCAGCGCCTAATGAACTGTGGTGGGCTTGGTAAGATTGATGAGATCTTGCAGTCTGATGAAAATATACAAGCTTTTTGCCCAGAGTTTGCCGATAGTGCTTGGTTTCAGGCGGCAGTTGGCAACTATCGCTATGGCTGTCCTGTGACTAAAGCCATTACCTATGAGATGTATCAACGCGCTCATAACTTGTCATTAACTGAAGTCATGGCTCTTGAAACCAATGTAGCCCTACATTGTGTAAACTATCCTGACTTTAGTGAAGGGGTACGTGCTTTATTGGTAGATAAAGACCGCAATCCACAGTGGGGTCGTACGCTCGCTGACTGTCTCGATGTAGAAGGTCAAGCTTACATTCATGAGAATTTTGAAGATTTAGACTAGATCAACAGTCTTATACTAAGTTTAGCGGATCAAATATGAAAATAGCAGTAAGACAGACTTAAGTGTGTCTTACTGTTTTTTAAGGTTTTGATTTTTTTTGGTTAAAATAATCTGTTAGGATAAGGCGGTTACTTTAAAGCGGTTTTATCACCGGTCGCCGTAAAACCACCCCCTGAAGTGCATAGGTATCTACACAAATTTACTAGAGGCATCAGCGAATTCACTTAGTTTGTCAGGGGGATAATGATTTACCAGTTCGGTAAAATTAAGCCACTGGAGCAATCCTGCCATCACAGCAGGTGCGGTTATTGGTTTGCTCCGTTTCATTTGCCGCCCTGAGAGGCGCACTAAAAACAAAGCAAACTCTTGTGACTGTTTATCAGATGCTTGCATAATACGCCACACGAGCGTACAAGCCTGAGAGGCAATTAACAACCGCTTAAAATAAGCGTCTCCACTTTGCTGTAACCAGGACTCTAGCTGAAGTCCTGCACTTTTAAGCAATTTAAAATAAGATTCTACTTGCCAACGCCAATAATACCACTGACTAATATCTGCACCCTTGACGGACGTCTCTTG
>NZ_FUGD01000121.1 GCF_900162815.1 Psychrobacter pasteurii
GGATAATCCATGAGTAACAGACCGCTAAATTTTCATACTATAAAAAACGATAAAAAAAGCGTAAACACTATAATAAAAGACTTTAAACCGCTACTCCCAAATGAGCAGATGTTAACTTTAGGCAATCCTAGCTTGGATAAACCTGCGTTAAATACTTATATCTCAGATATCCATAAATCAAATACCTATAAATTGGATAAATTAAGCTCTGACAAACTAAATACTCAGAAACAGGTAGCTTTGAGTTTTCAAATTATGACTCGAGCAGAGCCACCAGAGCTTGTGATAGAGACTATTAAATCATTATTGGCCGTAAAGAAACCTCAAGATGAAATTCTTATTGTTGATAATAACAACCAAGAAACCCATTTATATCAGCCTCTGGCAGACTACTGCAATAAACTACACCCTAAGTTAAACGTTCACTTTTATCATGTCGATTCGGTGAAGGGTTATAAAGCAGGTGCGCTCAATTTAGCGCTTCAGCTGATGGATGATGACTGCACCCACATTGTGGTCGTAGACAGTGACTACCAAGCGCTTCCCCATGCAAGAGCGGCCATTGCCAATGCTATCGCTACTTATCCTAAGCATACTTTGCTACAGTTCCCCCAGTTTTATCGCAGTAGTGCACAAACTGAAGTACAAAGTGAGTTAAACCATTATTTTAATCATCACTTATTGCGCTCTTTTAATTGCTCAAAAGCCTTATCTACGGGCACTTTCGCTGTTATTAATCGTAGTGACTTATTGGCACTTGGTGGTTGGTCTTCAGCGTCAATTACTGAAGATGCCCAGATGGGGGTTAAAATGCACCGTAGTGGGTTATTCAGTCAATTCATACCTGAAGTTATCTCTACAGGGCTATTGCCTCATACATTGAAAGACTTGATGTCACAGCGCCAACGTTGGATATACGGTAATATGCAGGTGCTTAGCGGCTATTTTAGTTCTGCACCTGCCTCTAAAGTTGATGCCACTCAAACGTCAACACCCTCAGCTTCACCCACAACATCTAAAGACAGCAGTGTTTTTAGACATACACAGAGTATGGGCGAAAGACTGGAATATTTGCGGGCCCATTTTTCTCAGCTCACGGCTTGGGTTAACTTTACTGGTCCGTTTATTGTGCTGCACCTTTTCGCTTTGCTAATGATTGCGGTGTCTACTGTTTATCCTATTTCTAAAGCGGCTGTACAGTTGCCTTTGATGATGGTTTATAGCGGTTATGCGTTTTTTGTGATTCGACGTTTGATGGCTTATTTAAATGATAAGGCACCTCTTAATAAGCAGGTCAATCATCAACATCAATTTACCCTCAAAGGTAAACTTCGTACTTGGCTTATGCACCTTAACTTCTGGGAGCTGGGAGCCTTATCTTGGGCGCCCGTATTGTGGGGGCAAAATAAACCCTTTAACTGTACGCCAAAGCATAACTTGATGACCGATCATACTGCCCCATGGTTAAAGAGTCTGATGGTTGCTCCCAAGCTGTTGTTGCTATTAAACCTATTCACTGCTGTGATGGTCTCACCGCTGACTGACTTTTATTCGCCTGCACTGTTTGTTTGTGCGGTTAGCTTCCTGTTGCTAAAGCTTGCCTCAGTAATGGTGGCTATTAATAACTTCTCTGCTGCCAAGACTCAAAAGCCGGTGAAAATAGCTACAATGCGCTCAGAACAATATATTAATACAGTCACAGGCCAGTTTGTTGGCCCGACACCCGCTAAATTAGCCATAAAAACAACATTAGAGCGTTCTAAGTTAGAGGCCACTGCCAAACTAGACAATTTAGGTAAGGTCATTGAGAAGTCTAAGCTGTCTAACCTAGAAGCCTCTAATAACCAACAGTTTATTAGTAAATCTGATGTGACTTATTTTGATAAGAAGCAACTTTAATCGCCTTTTGTTATCCATGTACTTAGTTATGAATATGCTGAATTTTAGCTTTAAATAATTATTTTTAAACAATGATCTTTAAACCATAAACGACTTTATAACCTTATATTTTTACGACTTTTCGTCTTGAGACCCCTATGTTATCTTCTCCTGTTACAAGATCCGCTCAGCAACCTGCTGAGTCATTTCAAAATGATCCTTATATTGCTACTAACCCCCACTCACCTGCCCCACTACGAATAGCGGTTATTGCCCACTCGCTATATCCTATTGCCGAGCCTTATGCTGGCGGGTTAGAGAAGATGACACATTTAATATGCGATGGCTTAGTAGATCTTGGTCATGAAGTGCTGTTATACGCACACAAAGACAGTAAAACAAAAGCGACGTTAATGCCATTGCTCACTGAAGATAAATTTGATCAGCTCATTGGAGAAACTGGCCCCCAAAACTTATCAATGAGCCGTGAAGAGCTACACAGTTACTTAGCTTATCAAATGGCAATGCGCGACATCATTGCGCGTGATGAACGTGGTGACATTGATATTGTTCATAATCATAGCTTACACCATATTCCTATGATGACCGGTCAAGCTTTTGGGCCCCGTTTTTTCACCACCTTTCATACCCCTATTTTCCCCACACTGCATCTGGCACTTTTAACGCTCAGTCAGGGTACCAGTACCCAATTTACAGCGGTGAGCGAATATCAGCAGCAGCTTTTTTCAGAATTTGTGCCCTCCCACGTGGTCTACAATGGTATCGATATAACATCTTTTACTCCCAATCTAGAGCCCATTGAGGAAGAGGTGTATTTTTGGTGTGGTCGTATTTGCCCAGAAAAAGGCACCCATTTGGCGATGCAGTATTGCAAACAGGCCAATAAGAAACTGATTATTGCCGGACCAAAGAGTAATGAAGGATATTTTAACGAGCAGGTTGAACCCTTATTGCAGCAAGATGCCAGTCTTGGTAAAGACAAGCTGTTTAGCTATGTGGGTCATCTTACTAACTCTGAGATTAATCAATATCTACGCCAAGCCACCGCTATGCTATTTACGAGCACCTGGGATGAGCCCTATGGATTGACTCTTGCAGAGAGTTTGGCGTGTGGTACTCCGGTATTAGGATTCGATGCCGGAGCAAGCTCTGAAATTATCACGCCGGAGACAGGTATTATCGTCGCCAAAGAAGATGGGAACGCTTTTGTACAAGGCTTTAATGAGATTAAAAATATTTCGCGTCAATCTTGTCATGAGCGCGCTTTACAGTTTTGCTCTGTGCAAGCGATGGTAGAGGGCTATTTAGACTTATACTACCAGACGCTAGCTCAAATTGACTCAGCCTTATTGAACACAACACGAGCCAGCCAATCAGCACGCCAGCAGCCTGATTGGCAACACCTAGTAGATTGCGCTGACAATATTAAAGGTACGGATAGCCTTAAACGTCAGGCTAATAGATTCGTGAATATTGATAACGACACTCAGCAGCCATTGTCGCAGCCTGTTGACCTCGCTGTTTCAAATTTTGGTCAGGAATAATATCAATGAATATCGGGTACTATGCTCACCATCATGGGTCAGGACACTGCCGCCAAGCCGATAAGTTGGCGGCTTTATTGCCCGCTGATCAAAGAAGTCATTTCACCGTATTTACCAGTTTAAGCGCAGAGACCTATGCGTTTAACTCTATACCTGAGTTGCAAGTGATTAGGTTGGCTGCAGAAGATGAACTTGAGAGCGATACCTTAAAAGGTAGGGCCGGAGAATACTGGCAGCCTAATAGTTTGCATTATTCACCAGTGGGCAATAGCAATATACAAAAGCGCAGCCATAAGATTCTAGACAGTATCCATAAACTCAATATAGAGCTTATGATTATTGATGTCAGTGTTGAGGTTGCAATGCTGTGCAGAGCCGCAAGTATTCCTTATCTGTATGTAAGATTACCCGGTGTGCGTGATGATACCCCTCATTTAAATGCTTTTGCTGGGTCATTAGCTATGATTGCACCCTACCCAGAGGCTTTAGATGCTGGTGTTACCCCGCAATGGTTACCTTCTAAGACGTTATATCTTAATTTTATAAACGCTGTTCAATTTGCTAATGTTTCTTATCCAGAGTTTATTGCCTCGTTGGTGTCTTTTGCAAATAATAATAATCTACCTATAGAGGTAGATGATCGTCCCATTATAACGGTGATTAAAGGCTACGGTGGGCATGAAGATATTGATAATAAACTGCCCAAATTGCGAGAACTATTGCCTCATGCTCTCATTATTTCATTAGGTCCAATACATCATGATATACGTGATTTTGTAGATATCGCTGCTGAAGTTAACGATGTTACACCTTTTATAGAACATAGTGATTGTTTACTGATGGCTTGTGGCTTAAACGCTATTGCACAAGTTTATAGCACTGATACGCCTCTAGTGGTATTACCAGATTTTAGACCTCATGATGAGCAACATTTTACAGCTCAGGCCTTGATAAAAGAAGGACGCGCAGTAGATTGGGACTATTTTCAACAATTAGTCTCCAGGCATGGTAATGAATTATTTTCAGATAACTCATTATTTATGGGGCAAGCTTCAAATAACTCTAATCCTGCACCTATACTAGAATCAGAATCAGAAATACCAATATCTGCAATAGCAATATCTGCAACACCAATATCTGAGACGGCAATATCTGAAACAGAGGTGTCTCAATCTGCTAGTGATAATGATTTTGTTACTAATACTATAACTTCTAATATAAATCTAAAACCTTCAATAGCCGAAGAGTTTATGCAAAGTACGAAAATTTACACGTCTATTAATTCATGGTTTCAAGATTGGTTGCTGCCACGCATTAATTTACAACCAGATTAAACTTATTCATGGCCTAACTTACGACATTTCAATATCAAAGATAATCACCTATGGTTTCTCATTCTGCATCTCAATCGACGTCCTCAATGCCTGATTTGGCACAAGTCAGTGTCATTACCACTTGTTATGGCCGCAATACCCATCTATATAATTTATTAAGCAGTCTTGAACAAGGCAGCGTTCAACCTGCTGAAGTGATTATCATCAACGACGATGCAGACCCTGAGCGTTTGGCTGAGTTTGCGCTAAATATTATCAAGATACCTACCACAGTGGCATCAAGCCCTAAAACTGAGGACAGCGCTAAGTTCGATATCGGCCACAATCGCAATTTGGGAGCGCAGCATGCCAGTCAAAATGCGCTTATCTTTCTGGATGTGGACTGTATAGTGGCACCGTATTTTATTGAACAGTTTAGTCTGAAGTTACAACGCCACCCTGAAGCTTTATTAATGGGACAGCCGCGTTATCTAACTCGGCCGTTAAGCTCTGAGGAAAGCCTGCAGTTAAAGTTGGGTCAATTACCGACGTCACATCTTGACCAGATATCGGTCTATAACCCTTACCGTTTTAACTTTGATCCTAGTGACTCAATACCTTCAAAGCCCGCTACAGACTCAGACAGCGATGGGACATTGCAAACGGCGTTACAGCAGACTGAAGATTACGGGGCTTTTTGGAGTCTATGCTTTGGCATTACCCGACAGCAGTTCGATAAAATAGGGGGTTTTGACACCCAATATATTGGCTATGGTGCAGAAGATACGGATTTTGCTTTTACCGCTCGCTCACTAGGTATTAAGTTTTACCTAAGCGCGGATGTGGCTTACCATCAACAGCATAGCGTGTCTCGTCCACCGCTAAATCACTTAGACAGCATCGTGATTAATGCCAATCGTTTTTATCAAAAATGGCAACATTGGCCGATGCAAGGTTGGTTGGAACAGTTTGTATCAATGGGATTGATAGATTGGCAGGAGCAGCAACCATCTTCGATAGAGATTATTAGATTACCCACTAAAAAGGAGCAGGACATGGCACACTGTCCTAACGCTCCTTTTGTTTAAATGGCTTTTTAAGGGTTCATATTTAAAATATTAAAGACTGCCTTTCAAAAAAATGACAGCTATCAAACTACATATCGACTTTTAAACGATCCCAGTATTTTTGATACAGTGCCATGGTCTTATCGCCAACATCTCGACGGAATAAAGCGTGACCCATTTTATCCGCTGGCGGGTAGATAATCTCATTGTTTGCCATCTTAGGTGGCATTAAGGCGCGAGCAGCATCACTCGGTGAGCCGTAACCAATTTCTTCACTGATAATCGCTGAGTTCTCAGGGCGCATTAAAAAGTCGATAAAGGTATAAGCGTTCTCTAAGTTTTTCGCATTTTTAGGAATGGCCATATTGTCCATCCACATGATGACACCCTCTTTAGGATAAACAAAATCAAGCTCAGGCATACCTTGGTCTTGCGCCATAATAACCTCACCATTCCAAGCCAATCCCAAATAGGTTTCACCTTCCATAAATGGCATACGCGGCGCGTCTGAGTTGAAAGTACGCACATTTGGCATTAATGTTGCTAATTTTTCATAAGCTGCTTTGATGTGATAGGGATCTTGAGTTGAGGTAGGATAACCAAGTGTCAAAAGACTCATAGAAAATACGTCACGTAGGTCATTCATCAGCATGACTCGACCTTTATATTGTGGTAACCACAAATCGTCCCATGAATTAATAGACGATAAATCTATACGCTTAGTATTGACCGCAATTCCTGATGACCCCCATAAATAAGGCACACTATATTTATTTTCAGGATCAAATTCTGCATTTAACAGTGTCTTATTCAAAAGTTTAAAGTTGCTGATCTTATTATGATCAAGCACTTCAAGCATATTCTCCTTTCGCATTTTATCAACAAAATCAGTACCTGGGAATATGACATCATAATCACCACTATTGCGCATCAGCTTTAGCTTGGCATACATTGCTTCATTGGAGTCAAAGGTACTGTAAACCACCTCAATACCCGTTTCCGCAGTAAAAGCTTTAAGCACACTGTCAGAGATGTATTCAGTCCAATTATATACGTTTACGACTTTACCTCTCTTAGTAGCTGGTGCATTTTGAGTAGAAGTCGCATCTGCTACCTCATTCTCATTCTTACCAGACTGTTGGCAACCTGCCAAACCAAGACCTGTTAAGCCTATCAGTCCTGCTCCCGTCATCTCCAAAAAACGTCGACGTGTGACAAGGTTATTTTTGGGCATATGGTTCTTTGGCATAACTTATCCTTAACGTTTTCTGAGAAGTAGTAATGTAAGCATCCGACCAACCCCCTATTGCGGTGGCACCCAGCGATGAGGCAACAGCTCATCCAGACTCTCTTGAGTAGGCAGGCGTCTTAGCACGTCTGTCAAATAAGCAGACACATCCAAGCCATTTAAGCGAGCGGACTGAATGATGGACATAATATTCGCAGCCCGCTGCCCACTTCGCAGCGAACCGGCAAACAACCAGTTTTTACGCCCAAGTGCCCACGGACGCATCTGATTCTCCGCCCAATTATTATCAATCGGCAGCCTACCATCATCTAGATACTGAGTCAGCGCCTGCCAACGTTTCAGGCAATAATCAATCGCCTTACTAATACTGGCATTTTTAGTGGTTAACTGCCTTTTTTCTTGTAACCATTGGTGCAGCTTATCGGCAATCGGTTTGGCTTTTTCTTGCCTGATTTGCCGAACTATTTGGGGATCTCTTGGTGTTGGGGGTGTATTTTTTTCAAATCGCTCATCAATCTCACGTTCAACAGCATACAACTGCCTAAATAACGTTAATGCCTCAATGCTCACGATACTTTGCCCAGTGATATGCAGTTCATGAAATTTACGCCGTGCATGGGCCAGACAACCGATTTCAGTCACACCTTGATGAAATAAGAACTTATACCCGCTGTAATCATCGCAAACCAGCTTACCGCGCCACTTATCTAAAAAGGCTTTAGGGTGCTCATTACGACGACTTTCGGCAAAGTCATAGACCACCGCCTTTAATGCACTGTGCTGTGGCGTAAGATACGCCCAGACATAGCCTTTTTTTAATGATTTACTGCCTACCTTTACATGGTTCTTCATGATAGATACCGGGGTTTCATCGGCATGTAAGATAGGCTCTGACAGTAATAGTTCATGCAAGCGACTGACTAAAGGCTCAAGGGCAACGCCGCAGCGTCCTACCCAGTCGGCCATAGTAGCATCGGGGATAGTTACCCCACTTCGCTGATAGATAATATTCTGCCGATATAGCGGCTGATGGTCTGCATATTTGCTAATAAGGATGTGTGCAAGCAGCTCTGGGGTGGCGATGCTTTTGTTAATAATCTGCTTGGGGGTAACCGCTTGATGAATGATGTCACACTCACGGCATACCCATTTAGGGTAGATGTGACGCTCAATATAAAACTGCTTAGGGATAATGCCAAGTTTGTCTTGTT
>NZ_FUGD01000111.1 GCF_900162815.1 Psychrobacter pasteurii
CCAAAAGGTAGAGCAGGTTTGCGAATAAGAGGATGGAGGTGTGCTGAGTGTGGCACATGGCATGATAGAGATATCAATGCTGCTAAGAACATCCTTGCGGTCGGGCTTGACCGTCTAGATGTAGGAATCCCCTCGGTTTAGCGAGGGGAGGAAGTCAAATATAAACATTAATAGTGTGGAAATACCTGTAGAGTAGAGCTAAATGACAAATAAGTCATGGCATACAACAAAAGTGACTCGGCATATTTGGCCGTCATAGGTTACAATATCGCGAATAAAGTAATCCCTAAGCGAAATCGCTTAAAAGAAGCCGCTTGAAACTAGTAATTTCCCTTACAATGAGAAAAGATGGAGCCAGACATGACTGATGCCACTGCAACACGCCTTGACGGTAGAGCCCTAGCTAAAGAAATTGAAACCGATTTAAGCCAGCGCGTTGCTGCCCTTATTGAGAAAACAGGCCGTACGCCTATTTTAGCGACTATCTTAGTCGGCGATGATCCTGCTTCTGCAACTTACGTGCGCATGAAAGGTAATGCTTGTAAGCGTGTAGGCATGGAGTCTATTAAAGTTGAGATGCCAGCAAGTACCACGACAGAAGAGTTGTTGGCTAAAATTGATGAGCTAAACAACAACCCGGATGTACATGGTATCTTGCTACAGCATCCAGTGCCTGAACAAATTGATGAGCGTGCTTGCTTTGATGCCATTGATTTAAATAAAGATGTGGACGGTGTGACTTCATTAGGTTTCGGCCGTATGAGTATGGGTGAGCCAGCTTATGGATCATGCACGCCACAAGGTATCATGTACTTACTTGAGAAAAATGGCATCGAATTTGCAGGTAAAAATGCAGTCGTAGTTGGCCGTAGTGCAATTTTGGGCAAACCAATGGCGCAAATGTTATTGAACGCCAACTGCACCGTGACTACTTGCCACTCACGCACTCAAAACTTGGCTGAACACGTAGGCCGTGCTGATATTATCGTGGGTGCGGTAGGTGTGCCTGAGCTAATCAAAAAAGATTGGATTAAGCCAGGTGCTGTGGTTGTCGATGCTGGCTTCCATCCAACAGATGATGGCGGCGTAGGTGATATTGAGCTAAAAGGTGTTGAATCAATCGCCTCAGCTTATACTCCAGTACCAGGTGGTGTGGGGCCAATGACGATCAATACTTTGATTCGTCAAACTGTTGAAGCTGCTGAAAAAGCAGCTAGCTTGTAATGGTCAATTCATTAATGGGTAGCTAATTGAGCTGGCCATTAAGCCCAAATTACAAGACCAAATATCAAAAGACTAAACAGCAAGGAGGCTCAATATTGAGCCTCTTTTGCATTTTATAAAGCCAGAACTTTCAGAGCGCAGCTGTATTTGGCAAACCTAAGGTAAGGAGTATCAAGAGATGAGACAAAAGAGTGACTGGGACAATAAGGTACAGGCTTTTGGTGAGCTGCTAGTAGATGTGAGCCATTACATTGCGTTATTAGTGATTGGCTTTGTGGTGATCTGGGCGGCAGGGGCTGAATTCATCAGTATTATTCAAGGCGGCAAGGCAGAGCTAAAAGACATTCTTATGTTGTTTATCTATCTTGAACTGCTGGCCATGATTGGCATTTATTTTAAGACGCATAGGTTGCCTGTACAGTTTTTGATTTACATTGCCATTACCGCCTTGTCCCGACATTTGGTTGTGGATGTGCAAGCGGTGTCTGAAGACTTTCATCTGTGGCTATTATTGACCATTACCTTGTCGATTTTCATCTTAAGTATTGCGGTGTTTTTATTGACTTGGACCGCCAGTCAGTTTGGTCGCCCGGACGATGAGGGGTATAAAAACAATCCTGATAACAAGAATTTGCACTAGAAGGATAAGTTCAGGCGCATTAGGGGCAGGTTATAACCAGCCTGATTTACGAAACTGACGATATAAGATCACACAGGTGGTTAAAATTACGGCTAACACCACAAAGTAAGAATATTCATAATGCAGCTCAGGCATGATGTCGAAGTTCATACCATATATTCCCGCCACTGCTGTGGGTACGGCTAAGATACCGGCCCAAGCAGCCAACTTGCGTACCACCTCGTTTTGTCCCATGTTGACCATGGCCATATAGGTGTCCATCGCCACACTAAGCATTTCATTTAAGCCGTTAACTGCGTCGATAGCACGTAATAGGTGGTCGTTTACATCACGAAAGTAAGGCTTGGCGATACTGGGAAAGGTGGAGACCAGCTCATTTTTTTTGTGATTGATAAAGAAGTTACAGATGTCTTGTACCGGCATCATCACCGCGCGCATATGCACCAGCTGCGACTTTAAAATATATAGGCTCTGGAGAACCTCTTTGCTGAACTTATAAGAGAAAATATTACGTTCTTGCTCCTTTAAGTACTCACCTAAGCTGTCGGTAATCGGCAAGTAGCTATCGACCACATAGTCCAATACGGCATGGAGTACAAAGACGGGACCCATAGACATTTTCTCTGGACGTCGGTGGCAATAGGCACGAACGGGGGCGTAAGAGTTCGAAGCACCAGTACGAATGGTAATAATATAATTATTGCCCATAAACATGGAGGTGGTGCCATAGTGAATGTTGTTTTGAGACAAATAAGCGGTACGAACCACTACGAATAAAGAGTCATTGCCATAAGACTCAATTTTAGCGCGTTGATTTTCGTTAAACGCATCCTCTAAAGCCAGTTCGTGAATATCAAAAGCTTTTTGTACCGCTTCGATGGTTTCAATACTTGGGTCATACAGCCCAAGCCAGATAAACTCCCCTTTATTGGCTAAGGTTCTGCTGACTTCATCTAACTCTATTTTTTCAACAAATTCACCCGTTTTACGAGAATAAACGCAGCAGTTAACAATCTCGTTAATCCCCGATCGCTCAAAGTCTTCTACCCGCTCTGCATCAGGATCATAGACCGGCATAGTGGGCGACATAAAGGACAGAGCTTGCTGCTCTTCTTTTAATCTTATATCGGACATAGTTAACCCTCATGACTGAAGTAAATGAAGAGATGATGCGTTGCGGTAAATGGCTAGAGCTTAGGGGAACTGCACACCAAGGTGAAAACGTCTTTATTATAATGCGTATTTATTTAAAGTTTCCATATCGACCAACTCAAGAAGGCTTTCATGACAGGCCTCGAGCTTAATTTGAGGCGCCATATCGTGGTCTAAAGCATCTAACCAGCGTAGGGCACAGATGCACCAATAGTCGCCAGGCTTTAATCCTGGGAAGCCAAATTCAGGCACAGGCGTGATTAAGTCGTTGCCGGTCTTAGCGGAGAAGTTCAAAAACTCACTGGTCATTTTGGCACAGACGGTATGTTGCCCAATGTCGTGTGGACCGGTATGACAAAAGCCGTTACGGTAATATCCAGTGATGGGGTCAAAACAACAGCTGGCCAAAGCGGTGCCCAGAACATTTCTTTGGTTTAATTTAGGGTCGGGATGATGGCTAGACATAGTTTGGAATCTCTTTAAGATAAATTTGCTAGATAACTCAGTTTGGCTTACGCAATAGACTTACGCCTATGATTTACGCCTATAAAGTCAAACAAGATACAGCACAGGGTGCTGACCCATAATTCATACTTTAACTTATATTTGATTAAGGCATAACTGAGTGAGGGGTAGGATAATATTTAGACAGTGATTAAGCTATAAAATGAAACCAAATAGTAACACATTCACATCTGATATAGGAGCGTGGCTCACTATAATAAAAGGTTGAAACTCACGGTTTAACAATACAATATTCTTGTAGTACATGAACTTAAGTCAAAAGTGAGCGCCCGTTTTATAATAGAGGACAAATAGTAGAGTAAGTTATTATTCATGAAATGAATTTTGAGTTTTATCATGGGTTTCTCTAGGCGAAAGCGGTTAGCTATGCTAGACTTAAAGTCACAAATTAATCGGCTTATTGAGTGTCGAATTTAGCCATGACAGGACAAAGTCGTGTTAAAATGGCCTTAAAGTCTTGAATCTGGCCGTCAAAATATCGGCAATTAAGATGAATTTAGCCTTCTCAAGCCAGTTTGATAGCTTTTGTATAATGAGTCTAAAAGATGACGTACAAAAGAAGGCATAAAAAACGAATTTAATAATTCACAGCAAAACGGTGTACGCCGTTTAATTGTGTGCTCAGCCAAAATGTACAGCGTACCAAAGCCACTGTTGGTCATGACTTTGTTTGTACAAGGTTAATTTTTCAAAATTATATATTCTTAAAATATCGATTACTAATACTACACTTTAACTAACGATTTGGTGATGGCGAACCGGCTTGAATAATCAGTATCGCCTCCAAACAAGGATTACTTGTGTCTGATAGTTCTATAACCTCCAGTAAAAATCAAAGCCAGTCTTCAGATAAACTCGCCCCAGTAGCAGATGTTGATAATATCTGGTTGTTACCAGATGGGGTAAGTGACTTACTTTCTGAAGAGGCGCAAAAGCAAGAGTGGCTACGTTATAGGTTGACCCGACTGTTAGTAAGCCGGGGTTATGAGCTTATTTGCCCACCAATGATTGAGTTTACCGAGTCATTATTAGGCAATGCTTCAGAAGACTTAAAACGTCAAACTTTTAAAATCATTGATCAGTTGTCTGGTCGTCTTATGGGGGTACGTGCTGATATTACCCCGCAAATTCTACGTATCGATGCGCACTTAAATAAAATGGGCAAAGCCGATCAAATTGCCCGTTACTGCTATGCCGGTCACGTTATTCGCACCTTACCAGATGGTTTGTTTGGCTCGCGTACTCCGTTACAGTTAGGGGCTGAGATCTTTGGTAGTGATAGCCTAGATGCAGATATCGAACTGATCGATGTGCTCTATTGTCTAATTGACAATCTAGATCTAAAAAAACACTTACACATAGACATTGGCCACGTGGCTATTTTTGCTCGCTTAAAAGAGCTGGCGGGTTTATCAGACAATGATGCTTCGGTATTGATGAATTTATATGCCAATAAAGCGTTACCTGAGCTAAAGCATGTCTGTGAGGATTTACCTATGGGCAGTGATTTTTATCATTTAGCCGTGTATGGCCATGATATGACTGCGCTAAAACAAGCCTTGTCGGATACAGCCACCAATGATGCCGCTATTATTAAAGCGGTTGGTGAAGTTCAGACTATGGCCCGTCATATCAAAGAAACTTATCAAAGTAATGTGAGTGTGGATATCACTGAATTAGGGTATCACTACCACACAGGCATTGTGTTTAATGCCTACTTTGAAAATGAATCACAGGCTGTGGTCCGTGGTGGTCGCTTTAACGGGGAGAGTTTCGACTCAGCAAATAATGCCCCGACTGCTATTGCCCAAGAGCTGCCATCGCGCAGTGCCACAGGGTTTAGCTTGGAGGTTACTCGACTTCAGCGTTACATCACCCTAAATGAGTCAAAGCTGGTATTGGTCAGCTTTACAGATATGCAGGGCGTACGCAATGATGACAATGCCAAGCTTGAAAAAGATTTAGTTAACAAGATTTCAGAGTTACGAGACTTAGGTCACCGAGTAGTACGTCCTTTAAGTGCGACCGATGTTCCTAACAACGTAACACACAAATTAATTTTAGAAGATGGTGAGTGGGTCTTAAGAGCAGTTTAAACTTTGGTTGAAGACTGGTTTTTTGTCTCAAAATAACTGCGCCACAATGACGCAATTTAATTTTTACAGTTCAATACGAGTGGTTAAGGATTTGTTATGGGAAAAAATGTTGTAGTACTAGGTAGCCAATGGGGCGATGAAGGTAAAGGCAAGATCGTTGACTTGCTAACCGAAAAAGCTTCAGCTGTAGCCCGCTTTCAAGGCGGTCACAACGCTGGTCACACGTTAGTGGTAGACGGCAAAAAAACAGTTCTACACTTAATTCCATCAGGCATCTTACGTGATGACGTGACTTGTTTCATCGGTAATGGTGTGGTGTTGTCACCAGAAGCGTTATTAATTGAGATGAAAGAGCTTGAGAGCAACAATGTTCCAGTTCGTGAGCGTTTAAGAATCTCACCAAACTGCCCATTAATCCTTCCTTACCACATTGCATTAGACCAAGCGCGTGAAGCAAAACGTGGCACAGGCAAAATCGGTACTACCGGTCGTGGTATTGGTCCAGCTTATGAAGACAAAGTGGCTCGCCGTGCTATCAAGCTGGCTGACTTGTTCCGTGATGACTTAGAAGAAAAGCTACGCAACCTAATTGAATACCACAACTTCCAACTAACTCAGTACTACAAAGTTGACGCGATTGACTTTGATGAGACTTTTGCTCTTTGCCAAGAGTGGAAAGAAGAGCTTAAAGGCTTAGTATGCGATGTGACTGAAGAGCTAAACCAGTTACGTCTTGCTGGCAAAAACTTAATGTTTGAAGGTGCTCAAGGTACCTTACTTGACATCGACCATGGTACATATCCATTCGTTACCAGCTCAAGCGTAACCGCTGGTGGTGTATCAACAGGTACCGGTATTGGTCCATTATACTTAGACTACGTACTAGGTATCACTAAAGCTTACACCACTCGTGTAGGTAGCGGTCCATTCCCAACAGAATTGTTTGATGATGTGGGCGCACACTTAGCGAAAGTGGGTCATGAGTTTGGTGCAACGACAGGCCGTGCTCGCCGCTGTGGTTGGTTCGATGCTGAAGCACTTCGCCGTGCGGTGGTATTAAACTCTCTATCAGGTATCTGCTTAACTAAGCTTGACGTACTTGACGGTCTAGACGAAATCCGTATTGGTGTGGGCTATGACATCCCTGAGTCTGAAGTGGCTGCAGCGCACGACGGTGAGTTCTATGAAACTGTAACTCCTAAGTACGAAACTCTACCAGGCTGGAAAGGCTCAACTGTAGGTATCACTAAGTATGAAGACCTACCAGAAGAAGCCAAAGCGTATATCAAGCGTATTGAGCAATTAATCGACTGCCCAGTAGATATTATCTCTACTGGTCCTGATCGTGACGAGACCATCGTATTACGCGATCCGTATGACGCCTAAGCCGTAGTAGAGGCTTAAGCGCTAAAGCTTGCTGCAATAGGCAGGCAATAGCTTAATAAAAAACCCTATGTTATCTTAGCATGGGGTTTTTTTATCACCAGTCGCCGTAAAACCACCCACTTCAGGGCATAAGTATCTACACAAATTTACTAGCGGCATCAGCGAATTCACGCAGTTTGTCAGGGGGATAATGATTTACCAGTTCGGTAAAATTAAGCCACTGGAACAATCCTGCCATCACAGCAGGTGCGGTTATTGGTTTGCTGCGTTTCATTTGCCGACCTGAGAGGCGCACTAAAAACAAAGCAAACTCTTGTGACTGTTTATCAGATGCTTGCATAATACGCCACACGAGCGTACAAGCCTGAGAGGCAATTAACAACCGCTTAAAATAAGCGTCTCCACTTTGCTGTAACCAGGACTCTAGCTGAAGTCCTGCACTTTTAAGCAGTTTAAAATAAGATTCTATTTGCCAACGCCAATAATACCACTGACTAATATCTGCACCATTGACGGACGTCTCTTG
>NZ_FUGD01000112.1 GCF_900162815.1 Psychrobacter pasteurii
GATAACCACTTCAACTTGACGAGCTTCACACAAAGCAAAAACAAGTTCTGCCCCAAAACGCAGTAATCTATCTTTATGGGTTAGCACCAGCCTGTCTATTTTGTTGTCTAAAATATCATCAAGCAGGCGTTTTAAGCCTTTTTTATGATAGTTCATACCACTACCCAAATCGCTAATCACCTCGAATGACCAGCCTTGAGCAGAGCAGTACAGCTCAAGAATTTCAATCTGACGCTGTAAGTCTGACTTTTGGTCATGACTCGAAACACGAGCGTAAGCTATGGTTTTGCGTTGTTGCTCCACCTTATTACGAGTCAGGTTGGGGTTTATTTTAGATAAGTCATACCTACGATGGCCTTTGGGTGTTCTTTGGGCGACAAGCACACCTGTCTCATCCCATCTTCGTAGAGTTGAGACGGAAACGCCTAACTGATTAGCTGCTTATTTTATACTTAATAATCTATTCATATTAAGTAATTATAAATAGATTTAGATATAATTTATGTTACTGTTTGTAGCCCTCAGTTTAAGATTCTGCTTCCTCTTCAGTTTCAGATACTAAATTGTGCATGGCATTTTCTAGCATCGGATAACTATTTAGGATATGACAAAATAGTTCAGCAGTTTTCTGGGTATCATAAAGAGCCGAGTGGGCTTCTGTGCCACTAAATTCGATACCAGCAGCTTTACAGGCTCTGGCCAAAACTGTTTGACCAAAGGCTAGAGCTGATAGGGTCACTGTGTCTAATACTGAGAACTGGTGAAATGGGTTGTGATTTTTACTGTTGGTGCGCTCAATGGCCGCATTTAAGAAAGAGAGGTCAAAGTGGGCATTATGGCCCACTAAGATACACTTCATGCAGTCGTTTTCTTTACGGACTGCTTTTAGTTCTTTAAAAATACGACGTAGGGCAGGTTTTTCTTCTTCAGCAATGGCTTTACGCATTGGGTTATTGGGATCAATTCCAGTGAAGTCTAAAGCACGCTGTTCAAGATTGGCGCCTTCAAAGGGATTAAGATGAGCGTTTAAAGGCTCACCAGGGATGAATTTGCCTTGCTCGTCCATAATAATGGGAATACAGGCCAATTCCAAAAGCGCGTCAGTTTTGGCATCAAAGCCGGCAGTTTCCACATCCACAACGACAGGTAGAAACTTACGGAAACGATCCACCATTTTTAGGACAGGCTGCTGAGCAAAGCCATTACCATTGGTGTTTTGTTCTGCACTGGTAGCATCTGAACTGCTTTCGTTAGATGAGGTGTTGCTACAAACTCTCGGTTCGCTACTACTGTCATTTTGGTAGGCATCGTCAGTTACATTAGAGTGAGTCATAAATCAAAATCGCATTATAGAGTGTCAAATAAAGGAGGGGCTTAGAGCTAAGCTAAGCCACTAAATTAAAAGCTCATAAATCGCTTATTAAAAGCTTAAAAGGGATTAGTCGTGTTTAATAGACCACGGCAAGGTCTCGCCTGCCATCAATGGCGTTAGCGTTTTTTGATCCATATAAGCGTAGCTATCAGGCACTTGCATCGGCTCATTGACCAAAGTTATGCGCTCTTCATTCACGGGTAGACCATAAAACTGTGCCCCAAACTGACTAGCAAAGCCCTCTAAGCGGTCAATCTTACCCACACTATCAAATGCTGTGGCGTATAAAGGTAGGGCGATTGAAGCAGAATAACAGCCAGCACAGCCGCAAGCATTTTCTTTGGTATGGGTAGCATGAGGGGCAGAGTCAGTGCCTAAGAAAAACTTAGGGTTACCACTGGTGGCCACATCAAGCAGGACTTGCTGATGCTGTTGACGCTTTAAGATAGGCAAGCAGTAGAAGTGTGGTTTCACGCCGCCTACCAGTAAGTGGTTGCGATTAAATAGAAGATGCTGCGGGGTAATAGTAGCTGCCACATGCTCACCTTGCGATAATACGAAGTCGGCCGCATCGCCAGTGGTAATATGCTCTACCACAATTTTTAATTCAGGGAACTGAGTCACTAAGCTATTTAAAGTGGTGTCAACAAACTGTTTTTCACGGTCAAAAATATCCACGTGAGAGTCTGTTACTTCACCATGGATAAGTAGCGGTAATCCGTGCTTTTGCATCGCCTCAAACACATCGTTACGAGCGCTTAGGTTGGTAACCCCATCGACCGAGTTGGTGGTTGCTCCAGCAGGATATAACTTAACGGCTTGGACAATACCTGATTCTGCTGCTTCTTGAATATCGGCAACAGTGGTGGTATCAGTCAGATAAAGCGTCATTCTAGGATCAAAAGATTGCTTATAACGCTCTTCAATGTCTGCTTGCTGTAAAGCTTGCAAAATACGCTCGCGATAGGCTAAGGCATCACTGGTATTCTTAACAGGTGGAACCAGATTTGGCATACAAATAGCACGATTAAAGCTTTGAGCTGCATGAGGCACAGTGGTCTTTAAAGACTCTGCATCTCGTAAATGAATGTGCCAATCGTCTGGACGGGCTAGGGTGATTTGTCTTGGCGTACTGTGGTCAGTTTCTGAATTTAAAGCGGTATTAAGAGTCATAACTAAAAGCCATGGTTATTGATGTTATTGGATATAGATAGAAAATACTTAAAGCAGCAATAGATTTGTCGTAAGTTATATAAATACAGTTATAAGACAGCTTTGCAAAATATTGATAAATAAATAAGGCTCTAATGATAACAGGTTTTGCCCATAAATTCGGCTATCGACTAAGTTAAGCGCTAGATTTTTAACAATAGAGGATTGGGTAAACTATCCTCTATTAATAGATTAAAAGCAGTAATATAGGCTCTCCTCGCTTTAGTTGCCTCTATAAATAGTGTAAACTGAAATTTGATGAGTACATTTATTTATAGATCGATAAATAAGAAATGAGCACTCATTTTTAGGTAATAATATAGGGGAATAGCTTGGCAAAAGACCCATCCATTCCAACCCATATTCAATCTACTTAATGCCCACGCTTAATAGTATAGTATTTTAAAGTTCACACTCACTCGATAAAGGATGCACTATGTCGGTCGAAAAAGATAAAATCAATAAAATTGTTTTAGCATACTCAGGCGGTCTTGATACCTCAATTATTGCTAAATGGTTGCAAGATACTTATGACGCTGAAGTAATCACTTTCACTGCAGACATTGGTCAAGGTGAAGAAGTTGAGCCAGCTCGCGCTAAAGCGGAAGCTATGGGTATCAAACATATCCATATCGAAGATTTACGTGCAGAGTTCGCCCGTGATTACGTTTTCCCAATGTTCCGTGCTAACGCAATTTATGAGGGTGAATATTTATTAGGTACCTCTATCGCGCGTCCTTTAATCGCTAAGCGCTTAGTAGAAATCGCGAAAGAGCACAATGCAGACGCTATCAGTCATGGTGCGACGGGTAAAGGTAACGACCAAGTTAGATTTGAGTTAGGTGCTATCGCTTTGGCTCCAGAAGTGAAAACCATTGCTCCTTGGCGTGAGTGGGATCTATCAAGCCGTGAAAGCTTAATGAAGTATGCTGAAGAGCATAATATTCCTATCGACTTTGCGGCCAATAAGAAAAAATCTCCTTATTCTATGGATGCCAACCTACTTCACATCTCGTATGAAGGCGATATCTTAGAAGATCCATACGCAGAAGCAGAAGAAGATATGTGGCGCTGGTCAGTAAGCCCAGAACAAGCACCAGATACCCCTGAATACATTGAGCTTGAGTATGAAAAAGGTGATATCGTTGCTATCGATGGCGAAAAACTTGAGCCATACGAAGTAATGATTAAGCTAAACGAGTTGGGCGGTAAGCATGGTATCGGCCGTCTAGATATCGTTGAGAACCGTTACGTTGGCATGAAGTCTCGTGGCTGCTATGAGACACCAGCGGGTACTATTATGCTAAAAGCGCACCGTGGTATGGAATCCCTAACTCTAGACCGTGAAGCAGCTCACTTAAAAGATGAGTTAATGCCTCGCTATGCAAAAATCATCTATAACGGTTATTGGTTCAGCCCAGAGCGTCAAATGCTACAAGCGCTAATCGACAAATCACAAGAATATGTAACTGGTACTGTTCGCGTTAAGCTATACAAAGGCAACGTGAGCGTGGTTGGCCGTAAGTCTCCTTACTCATTATTTGATGAGAAGATTGCAACCTTTGAAGACGATGCTGGTGCTTATGATCAAAAAGACGCAGAAGGTTTCATCCGTCTAAATGGTCTACGTCTGTCTATCGAAGCCAGCCGTGGCCGTGATTTGTCTTAATTGACTTAATCTGTTTTAGCTTGTGAGTTAACGACAGTTTAGAAACAAAAAAGCAGAAGTGAAATCACTTCTGCTTTTTTTATGGCTTAGAGTAAAGCTAAAACAAGCCAATCATTTAACCAATTATTTAGGCAATCAGCTGTTTAGTATCCCTATACCCGATTATTTAGTCTTTTTCGGTAATAGACACTGTTCTAAATAATGAATATTCTGTGCTTGAGAGGCGAACTTTGGATCTTTTAAAATAAGATCACGATGCAAAGGAATATTGGTTTTAATGCCTTCAATAATTAGCTCGTCTAAAGCATGCAGCGTCTTAGCAATGGCCTGCTCACGGGTCTGACCATGGCAGATAAGCTTACCAATCAAGGAGTCATAGTACGAAGGAATCTCATAGCCTGGGTATAGGTGAGATTCAAAGCGTACGCCTGCGCCGCTCGGGATAAAGTACTGGGTAACTTTGCCCGGGGAGGGGGCAAAGGTCTGTGGATCTTCAGCATTGATACGGCACTCAATGGCATGGCCATGCACGCTGATATCGCTTTGACGATAAGACAGACCATAACCTGCTGCAATTCTTAATTGCTCAACCACCACATCGATACCGGTGACCATTTCCGTAATGGGATGCTCAACTTGAATACGGGTATTCATCTCAATAAAGAAGAACTCACCGTCTTCAAATAAGAATTCAAAGGTACCCGCACCACGATAGCCAATGTTTTCACAGGCTTTAACACACGCCAGTAAGATAGGCTCACGGATATCATCAGGGATATCAGGGGCAGGGGCCTCTTCTAATACCTTTTGATGGCGGCGCTGTAATGAACAGTCACGGTCATACAAATGAATGGCATTGCCATTACCATCGCCCAAGACTTGCACTTCAATGTGGCGAGGATTTTGTAAATAACGCTCCATGTAGACGCTATCATCGCCAAACCAAAGCTCTGCTTCTTGCTTGGCCGCTTGTACCTGCTCGTTAAGCTGATCAAAGCGCTCAACGATACGCATACCACGACCCCCACCGCCCGCAGCAGCTTTGATTAAGAGGGGGAAGCCAATATTTTTTGCTTGTTCTTCGGCGTTGTGCAAAGTAACCGTACCAACCGAGCCTGGTACGGTTGGCACTCCGGCTTGTTTCATTGCATTGATGGCCGAGACTTTATTACCCATCAAGCGAATATGGTCAGGATGAGGGCCCACAAAGGTGATACCCGCTTCTTCAATGTTTTCCGCAAACTCAGCATTTTCTGCTAAAAAGCCATAACCTGGATGAATGGCGTCGCTTCCAGTAATTTCAGCGGCAGTAATGATAGCTGCTGTATTTAGGTAGCTTTGGCTCGCATTGGGCTTACCAATACAGATGGCTTCATCTACAAAACGCAGATGCATTAAGTCTTCATCAGCAGTAGAGTAGACGCCAACGGTTTTAATGCCCAGCTGCTTGCAGGCACGCACGATGCGTAAAGCAATTTCACCACGGTTGGCGATAAGCAGTTTTTTTATCATCTAGGGGCCTATCTCTTAGCTTCTATAACGGATAACGGGTTGACCAAACTGTACCACATCGCCATTTTCTACCAAAATGGCATCAATAATACCGCTTTGAGTGGCCTCAAGTGGATTCATAATTTTCATAGCCTCAATAATACCCAGCGTGTCACCCGCCTGAACTTTTTGGCCAGGGGTCACAAATGGAGGATCATTTGGGCTAGGAGCTGCATAAAACACACCCACCATTGGCGAGGTTTCTACGCTGCCCATGTGAACTGCTTCAGCTTGGGGCTCTGAGATATAAGCAGGGCTAGCCGGCATCATTGAGGGCATAGGTGTGTTGTAGTGACGCGTTAGACTCACACTATCTTCCCCTGTTTTAATCTCAAGATTAACTAGGTCTTTTTCTTCCATTAGCTCGATGAGCGTACGAATTTTTTCAATGTCCATACGGTTGCCTACAGATGTTCTTATAATATTAAGCATATTGTAACAAATTTTGTCGCGTCTGATGAGTGACAAATGATGTATTTAAGTTTCAATAGCACATTTAGTTCAAATATACGTTAACCCACTGCAAAAATTTGTATAAAACCCACTCAAAAAACCTATTTCGAGCCCGATTTATAGCTCAATTTATATGAAACCAAACTCAGTCCTTATAAATTATTGGCTAACTCTAGGCTGAATATCTAACACTTGTCGTTGACGATAGATTAAACGTAGGGTTAATAACACAGAAGATAAGGTCAAACCGGTAACTAATGCAATCCAAAACCCTTGAGCGCCTGTATCGGTAAAACGTACCAGATAGGTGCCTAAAGGTAGGGCTACTAGCCAATAGCAGAATAAAGTAATCCACATGGGTATTTGCGTATCTTGCATTCCTCTTAATATCCCAGCGATATTTACCTGCCAGCCATCGACCAATTGATAAGCAATGGCAAATAATAATAAAAACATGGCTTGGGTTTTAACCGCAGGGTTATTGGTAAACAGATCGGCTAAGTTTTCTCTAAATAGCCAAATGCCAAGCATACTGCATAAGGCAATGCACACTGTCCATATCAATCCAGTACGCTGAACCTGTTGTAATGCCAACCAGTTTTTTTCCCCATAACGATTGGATACCATAATGGTGAGAGCCATGGCCACAGACATAGGAATCATAAACAGCTGAGAGGTCACGGCCATCGCCACTTGGTGCGAGGCCACAGCGATGGCTCCCAAGGGACTAATCACAATTGAGGCTAAGCTAAATAAGCTGGCTTCAAAGAAGATAGAAACACCGATAGGCACACCTAGACGTAGCAGTTTGCCAATTTGTTGACGGTCAGGCTTGGCAAAGCTATAAAAGAAGCGGGTCTCTTCAAACGTTTTATGTTTAGATTTTAGTAAATACAAAGACAGTAAAATTACGTTTATCCATAACACACAAGCTGTCGCCAGACCGCAGCCAGCACCGCCAAGCTCAGGGAAACCAAATAGCCCGTGAATAAAAATGTAGTTAATAGGGATGTTAACAAACAAACCAATTAAGCTGATGACCGTTACCGGCTCTGGGCGGCCCAAAGCTTCACAATAACTTCTTAAAACGGCATAACAGGCGATAGCAGGAAAGCCCCAAGCCACAAACCTTAAATATTGACCGGCTTTAGGCTGAATATCCTCAGGAACCCCCATGGCACCTAATACGTTAGGGGTCATAGACACGATCACTAAGCCGAAAAGACCAATTAAAACAGCTGCCCACAAAGACTGCTGCGTAATATGAGGAACATTTTGTGGAGTCTTTTGACCAATTTGCTCTCCGATTAAGGGAGTTGTGGCAATTAAAGTGCCTGTAGCCAATAAGAATAAAGGCAGCCAAATACCTGAGCCAATCGAGACAGCAGCCAAGTCTAAAGCAGACACGCCACCTGCCATAATGGCATCCACCACACCTAAGGCAGCTTGGCAGAACTGAGTAATAAGGATGGGAAGCACCAAGGTGCCTAAGCGTAAGCTGTGCTGTTTAAACTCAGAAAAGGATAAATTAGACAACATAAGTAAACTTCTAAAATAAAGGTTTTATTGAAGCTGCCTTGATAATACATGACAGAGCCTAAGTCGCGACTTTGGCATTGATATAAATAAATAACCTGCCATAGGGCAGGTTAGGGGGTTTGTCACCTTGCGCTAGTCCTTTAATTCACTTACGGCCATTGCCTTTAAATCATTAGACGTTACGATAGGCTATTAAAGGTCAGATAAGGGTCGGAAACACTATTATCAAGATATCAACTTAATTGCTCTACTATCGAATTATTGAACACGTATAATAAGCGTATTAATAAACGGCTAGCTTTGCGGTTAATAGCTCTTTGAGAGCCACTATTCTTTAATGGGCTAAAATACCATCAAAGTGCTTAAATTAAAATAAAAGCATGACTATAACACTATCTGCCAACGAGTATAAGACCTTATCTTTATGTCCCTATCAATAAATGTCTCAAAAATTCCCCTAGCACTTTATATTCACATTCCCTGGTGTGTGAAGAAATGTCCTTACTGTGATTTTAACTCACACACATTGCCCGTTAATGACAGCTCGAGCTCTAATCAAATGAATCAAGCTACTAATGAGGATAATAAAGCGCTGGCCGATGATCATTTTGCCATTTATGTGGATGCTCTAATAAAAGACATAGACTCGCAGCTACCATTAATTCAAGGCCGAGAGATTGCTTCTATTTTTATAGGTGGCGGAACCCCTTCGCTGTTACCTATTAAACAGTATCAGCGTTTGTTTAATCATCTAAGATCAGTTTTACCCTTAGCCAGTGATTTGGAAGTTACCATGGAGGCCAATCCAGGTACTTTAGAGCACGCTCCGTTTGAAGAATATCTTGAGGTGGGGATTAATCGACTCTCGATGGGAGTGCAAAGCTTCTCAGACAGTAAGCTTGAATCCTTAGGGCGTATTCATAATGCCAATCAAGCTCAGCTGGCTACTCAAGCAGCTAAGAAGGCTGGATTTAAACGGGTTAATATCGACTTGATGCACGGTTTGCCTAATCAAACCCTCGCAGAAGCTTTATATGATATTAAGCAAGCCCATCAGGCAGGGGCGACACATATCTCTTGGTATCAGCTGACCATTGAGCCCAACACTGTGTTTTATAGAAACACCCCAGTACTCCCCGATGACAATGACTTGGCGGATATTGAAGAGCAGGGCAGTGCGCTATTAACCCAGCTGGGTTATAACAATTATGAGGTGTCGGCTTGGGTGGGTAACCAAGATGATCAGTGTCGCCATAATGTGAACTATTGGCAGTTTGGGGATTATTTGGCCATTGGGGCTGGCGCGCATGGCAAAATTACTTTGATGGAGGAGGGGGTTTATCCAGAGTTTGAGCGAGGTATTTATCGCTTTAGCAAAACCCGTTTGCCAAAAGATTATATGAACTATGAAGGCTTTCCTAAGATGGTTGGATTCTCCCCAATTGCAGATGAGGATTTGAGTGGGGAGTTTATGATGAACGCCTTACGTCTAAGCTGCGGGGTGCCATTAGATTTGTATAATGATAGAACAGGCTTATCAGCAGCGAAGATTACGCCTATTATTGAACGCTTACAGCAACAAGAGCTATTGGTAGATGAGGCAAATCTAATTCAGCCAACCGCTTTAGGCCGCCGTTATTTAAACCAAGTATTGCAAGCTTTTTTGTAGGGTTTAATCAACAGCCTCGTATTTTAAAATAACTATATTAAATTTGTATTATCAGGGAGACTGCATCATGGCAGGTTATATATTAGCGTTGGATCAGGGCACCACCTCAAGTCGTGCCATTATTTATGATGACAGAGCCCGGCCAATACAGATTTCTCAGAAGCCTACTGTTTTATCTACACCAAAGGCGGGTTATGTTGAGCAGGATGCGATGCAAATTTGGCATACTCAAATAAGCTGTGCTCATGATGCCATTAACCAGGCTGGCTTGTTGGCCACAGACATCACTAGCCTCGCTATTACCAATCAACGCGAGACGATTGTGGTATGGGATAAGCGTACGGGTAAACCCTTAGCTCCTGCTATTATTTGGCAAGACAGACGTTCTGAAGACTGGTGCCAAAACCTACGACAGCATAAAGTAGAAGGCTCCGAGATGAGTATGGAGCAGCACGTCCAGTCGATTACCGGGCTACGTGTAGACCCTTACTTTAGTGCCAGTAAAATTGTCTGGCTACTGGAAAATCATCCCAATTTAAAGGACAGAGCACAGCGCGGTGAAGTGGCTGTGGGTACCATTGATAGTTGGCTTATGTTTAAGCTGACAGGCGGTGAGCACGTGATAGACATCACCAATGCATCACGTACTCTAATGTATGATATCAATAAGCTAGAGTGGTCAGAGGAGCTGTTAGCTAAGTTTGATATCTGCAAAAAAATACTGCCTAAAGTTATTGCTTCTGATGGTGACTTTGGTAGAACCAAAAAAGGTCTATTTGCTAAGCAGATTCCGATTCAAGCGGTGTTAGGAGATCAGCAAGCTGCCTTATTTGGTCAGGGCTGTGTCTCTACGGGTATGGCAAAAAATACCTATGGCACAGGCTGTTTTATGCTTATGAATATCGGTCATGAGGTACAGCTTAGCCAACATCAGCTATTGACCACCATAGGCTGGCAACGCCGTCACAATAACCCTCAATTATTAGCTGGTGCTACTGAACACCCTTCTTTCTCGAAGTTGGTTAAGTCGGGTCAACGTATGCTAACGCCTGCCAAACGTGAAGTGACTTATGCTCTTGAAGGCAGTGTGTTTATGGCAGGGGCCATCGTGCAGTGGCTACGTGATAACATGGGACTGTTTAATAAATCCCGAGACATTGAAAGCTTAGCTCGAGAAGTGGAAAGCAGTGAGCAAGTGGTGTTGGTTCCTGCTTTTACTGGACTAGGCGCCCCTTATTGGCGCTCAGACATTACCGCCAGTATCTCAGGAATGACTAGGGGCAGTACCAAAGCTCATATTGCTCGAGCTGCTTTAGAGTCAATAGCTTTTCAGACTTACGATGTTTTAACTGCGATGCAAAAAGACAGTCCTAGCCCATTGACGGAGCTTAGAGTAGATGGTGGAGCGGCCAATAATGACTTGTTAATGCAGTTTCAGGCAGATATGTTAGGGGTACCTGTACTACGACCCAAAGATACTGAGATTACTGCGAAGGGCGCTGCTTTATTAGCTGGGATTACTTCTGGCTTATATGATGAAGCAACCATTGATGACAGCTGGGATTTAGATAAGCGCTTTGAGCCGTTAATGCCTGCAGAAGAGCGCGAGGAGCATTTAGACAAATGGCATCAAGCCATAACTAAAACTTTGCAGTAGGGTACTTACAGTAGTTTGAAAGAAATCAGTTAGAAATTCATCGTTAGTAGCTGTAGATTGTTGATGAAACTGAGCCAACTAAACTGACCCATTGTGAGTCAAAAAAAAGGACAATCGTAATGAGCCAAAACAACAGATTTCATAAAAGTAAAGAGCAAGAAATGGACAAGATATTTTATATAGCCACCAGTAATTTATTGAACTTTGCTCTTCCTAATCGCAGCTATTATGACAACATGCAGCCCTATACCAATGAGCAATATAACCGTAAATTAAATGGATTATATGAGCTGTTAAAGAACGCTAAGTCAGACATTTATGCTTTCCAAGAGGTGTGGGATGAAAAGGCACTGCAAGATTTAGCTCTTAAGTTGGGATTTGAGCCTTCGCAAGTGTTGGCTCCTATGGCCAGTAACGATCCTGCCAGCACACTGACTTTGGGGCAGGGGGCTCAGGATACTCCCGCTTTAGCAATTATCACTAAGCATAAAGTCTTAGAGTGGCAATTACTAACAGATTTTCCAGAGTTGGCAGTAGTAGATATTCCGGATGAAGGGCCTTATAGAAGTTTTAATCGTCCTCCTTTGGTCGCAACTCTAGAGGTTTATGGTCAACCTATCACAGTTATCACTACGCACTTAAAAAGTAAGCGACCTCATTATTTGAGAGATGCACAAGGCAATCGATTAGAAGATTATGATAATCCACTACTGCGAGTACGCGCCAAGCTTAGAAGCTTATGTATGCGAGCTGCTGAAGCGGCAGCCTTAAGACTGTTTATGATTGATATCTTACATAAGACCCGTCACCCGCTTATTTTGCTAGGAGATATGAATGATGTCACAGACAGTGTGACTACTCAGTTATTAGCAGAAACCAGTGAAGTAATCTATGATAAAGCAATGCGAGATGTGGCGCTGTTTGATGCCGCCCAAGTGCAGACCAGCTATGGCTGGATGAAGGATGTGGCCTATACTCATCTGTACCAAGGTATGCCAGAAGTTATCGATCAGCTTTTTGTCTCTGAAGAGTTTCTAGTCGATGGTAAATTTTCACTGGGGGAGGTGGAGCGGGTAGACTATTTTAATGACCATCTTAAGCAAGACTATGAAGATCGATTCTCTGATCACGGCATTGTCCGCGCGAAGATTAAGTTAAAATAAATAGAATAGAATTAACGCACTAGTCAATAACCACGAGCGCAGAATGGTGTTACAATAAAAGAAATAATGTAGAGATTAGGCCTTCCTAACGATTACTAATGAAGAGGCTTCCTATGAAAGAAGGATGTAATGATCTAATTAATGACGTCCTTGTTAACTCAGAATTAGCAAAAAAGATTGTACCCAATAAGTTTAAGCATACGAGTAAACAAGGTAGAATTCGGCGCCAAAAGTTACTAATGGCAGCCAAGAAGCTTAGTGAAAGGCATAATATTCAAGATATTACTTTGGTGGATATCTGTGAAGAGGCAGATATTCCCAGAGCGTCTGCGTACCATTTTTTTCCAAATGTAGAGGCCATCTTCTTAGCGCTACGTTTCTTAAATTATATAGATACTTTGCAGGCATTAGAAAAAATCGAAGTTTCTAGTTTTGATAGGTGGCAGGATTATATCACTGAACTATTACAGCAGTCAGTACAACTATTTAACAATGATGTGACTAAAACTAAGCTGATGTACGGTGTAAATAGTCCCGACTTCGACAGTAGCGATTACGAAGATCAGGTGGATCATAGTATGGTGGGTATGCTTTTTGAAAAACTGTCTAGCCACTACAATATGGAAAGCTTTAAAGGTATTGAGGAAAAGATTTTGATCGCTTACTATATGATTCATAGTATATTTTCTTTATCTTTTAAGCAGTATGATGAGATTACCAAAGAGATGAGTGAAGAAGCCGTTACGGCTGCTATTGCGTACTTACGCTGTTATCTGCCAGAAGAGTTGCCTCTTAAATAAAAGTGTCTGATTAACTAAAAAACCACCCTGTTGGGTTAATGCCAGTCAGTTAACGCTGACTGGTATTTTTTTGGGATATTTTTGTGGTTTCCCCTTAACCACCCTCGGGCAAGATCGCTTTCTACGTTCAGGAATAACAAACAATTTTCCTTCCTCTAAAACTGCATCTAACAACTTAGGGAAGAGTCCTGCAGCCTGTAAAGGCGCAAACCGTAACAGATCAACAATCGTAATAGACGCCATA
>NZ_FUGD01000155.1 GCF_900162815.1 Psychrobacter pasteurii
ATAGCAACACGCTATGAAAAGCTAGCACGCAATTTTAAATCTATGCTTTACCTAGCTTGTACTATTATTCACTGTAAGTTAAATTGAGGACACGCCCTAGTACTTGTTATTAAATAGTACCTGTTATTAAAATTATCTGTCTGATTTGAAAGTGGATTTTTTTATCTTGATTTTTATTCGATCTGGCACTATTTATAATAATAACAGGTCGTAAAGAGCTTGGTCTATGTTTTATTAAACAAAACATCAAGTTATAATCTTTAAATTAGATTAATTGTAGGTGTTTGTTATAATAGCACTTGTAGTTAGCAAGGAGCGAAGCCAAGAGTGTTATAGATAGGGGTGTTACCAGTATATGAATATGGTTCTTTAGTGGAATAATTCAACTACTGGCTACATAAAATTACTACTAAACACCAGAATTACCAACGTCATAGAAATGCAACAGCGCTATGATAGGTTAGGCTTCGTAGAGAGCTAAAGTTTATACAGATTTTAAGAATAATTTATTCAATAATAACCGTTTTATTAAACCCACCAAAAAAGGAGCCGAAACATGGCGTCAATTATTAATCAAGAAATCCCTGAGTTTTCAGCTGAAGCGTTCGTTAACGGTGAATTCAAAACTATCACTTCAGACGACGTAAAAGGCAAATGGGCTATCTTCATGTTCTACCCAGCAGACTTCACTTTCGTTTGCCCAACTGAACTAGAAGATATGGCAGCACAGTACGAAGAGCTTAAAGGCCTAGGCGTAGAAGTATACTCAGTATCAACTGACACTCACTTCACTCACAAAGCATGGCACGATTCTTCAGAAGCTATTGGTAAAGTAACTTTCCCAATGATCGGTGACCCAACTGGTCGCATCACTCGTGGCTTCAACGTAATGATCGAAGAAGCAGGTCTTGCAGAGCGTGGTACGTTCGTAGTAGATCCAGACGGCAAAATTCAAGTTGCTGAAATCCATGCTGGCGGTATCGGCCGTAGCGCGAAAGATCTAGTTCGTAAAGTAAAAGCAGCTCAGTACGTTCGTGAAAACGACGGCGAAGTATGTCCAGCTGCTTGGGAACAAGGTCAAGAAACTCTTAAGCCAAGCCTAGACCTAGTAGGTAAAATCTAATTAACAGCTAACTATTTTTATAATAGCCAGTTAATTTAGAGCTACAATAAAAAAACCCCGCTATTAAGTTAGCGGGGTTTTTTTATGGTTTGAGTTTTTAAGCTCTTTACCAAGTCTTAGTCTTACAGCAGCTATTAGATATCAATATCTACTGTATTAGAGCTATTGGCCTGATTGGTGATTTTTTTAGTATCAAGCTCTTTAGTGACTTCAAGCACTGTGGTCTGGTTGGCTTTATCCAAGTATTTTTGAGCTTTATCTACTTCGTGGGTTAGTGAGTCAACCGTGGTTTTCATGTTATCTAGCGCTTTCACCTTATAGTCGCTAATCATATCCATGGTTTCGTAGATATTATTAAACGCACTTTGTAGCTTATCAAGCTCAATGGTGCTGTTACTGGCCTGCTCATGAATTTCAGTGGATTGGCGCTTCATCATCGCTGAAGTTGATTCAATTAAGCTGCTAGTTGTTTTGTTCAGAGCACTGATTTGATCCAGTACTAATTTTTGGTTGGTCATCGCTTGTGCCACAACAACCGCTGTACGTAAAGCAGAAACTGTAGTGGTAGTCGCACGGTCAACCCCTTTAATCAGTTCAAGGTTGTTTTTGCGAATGGTATCTAGCGCCAAATAACCCTGTACGTTTACCGCCAATTGAGTCAAGAAGTCAGTATTTTTTTGACGCACATAAAACAGCATCTCTTCTTTAATAATACGAGCTTTTTCAGGGTCTGTTGCTTCAATCTCGTAGACTTTCTTCTCTAACTCTTCATCAATTTTTTTGCCCACATAAATGTACTGGCGAATGGACTGCATTAAGTTCCACATATTGACTTTTTCTTGCTCAATCATGGCGTTGTCTTTTAGCAGTTCATCTTTACCGTTATACAAACTGGTTACTACCGCATTAATATGCGATTGAGCAGATTCATACTGACGGAAATAATCCTGAACTTTATTGCCCATAGGAATCAGGCCAAAAAGCTTGCGTGAGCTGGTCAGCTGTTTTTTACTAGGATCTAAGTCTTCAACAATGCCGCGTAGCTCAGTTAGTGATTTGGCAATAGGGGAGTTGTCGAACAAGCCTTTATCTAAACTTTTGGCCGGTAAATCCAACATACGGTTGGATACTTGCGCAGATTCACGGATTTCTTGGTTACCCAAATTATGGATGGACTGTACGTTTTGCTTAAACTCGCTGCTTTGTACCGGATTATTAAGCACATGACTGACGAAAGCATCAACTTTGGCATCTAACTCAGGAACTTGGTTGGGGTCAAGCTTTACAATTTGATCTGCTTCACTGGTCGGTACTTCTTTGACCGGCTCAGGTGGGGTTAGGCTAATTGAAGGGGTGCTTGCATTTTCTGGTGGTGTCAGTTCTTGCATAGAAATATCCTTATTGAGTATTGATGTTTTTAATTAAAATTTGGATGAGTATTTATAGTCGTTGTTTAAAACTAGAGTATTAAGTCATTCAGGCGTATTAGCCTATTCTCTAAATGTTACAAGAAATAGTAGGATGTTGGTATTGATTATAAGTAAATAATTTTAAGTGTTAAGTGAACTTAGCGTAAGAGTGGATAAAAGAGGCTAATCAATAGGGTTATAAAGAGAGCCATAAAGAAATAGGCGTAAAAAAACCACCAATCTGCTATTGCAAATTGGTGGTATCGTTTATAACTGTAATATTAATCATGGGTTAGGAGCGATAAGCCGATTGGGCTTATCCAAACTGCCTCCTAAACAGATTATTTTTTACGTGTTGGGCCAAGTAGCATACCCATCTGACGGCCTTCCATTTTAGGATGTTGCTCGACATTTGAGATCTCAGCGGTATCTTGGATGATACGCTCAAGTTGTTGACGGCCAAGCTCTTGGTGAGCCATTTCACGACCGCGGAAACGGATGGTTACTTTAACCTTGTCCTGATCTTCTAGGAAGCTGATAATTTTACGCAGTTTTACCTGGTAATCCGCTTCGTCAGTACTTGGGCGAAGTTTCATCTCTTTAAGCTGAGTTTGCTTTTGGTTTTTCTTAGCTTCTTTCGCCTTTTGTTTTTGGTCATACAAGTAACGCTTGTAGTCCATAATTTTACAAACAGGCGGTTTAGCATCCGGTACCAATTCAACCAAATCTAGATTGTCATCACGAGCCGCTTTACGGGCAGTTTCAATATCGACAACGCCCATCTGTTCGCCGTCTTCTTTAACTAAGCGAACTTCTTTTTGCTGGATCTCTTCGTTGATGTTCAAACGGTTTGACTGTTTAATAGGTATTACTCCTCATCAGTTTTTGTTGTTAGTCGACCCTTTTGGGCGACAGCTTTCTGTACTAATTCAATAAAGTCGGCCAGAGACATTACGCCAAGGTTCTCGCCTTCACGAGTACGCACGTTAACTTGTCCTGATTCAACTTCTTTATCCCCTAATACTAGCATATAGGGGATACGTTCTAATGTTCTTTCTCGTATCTTAAATCCAATTTTTTCATTACGCAAGTCACTAATAACACGCAGGCCCGCATTTTGTAGCTCAGAAACTACATTTTGACAAGCTTCGGCTTGTTTGTCAGTGATGTTCATTACCACAACTTGTTGCGGAGCAAGCCATACAGGCATCCAACCGGCATAGTGCTCAATCAGCATACCTAAGAAGCGCTCAAACGATCCTAAGATCGCGCGGTGTAGCATAATAGGCGTTTCGCGGTCATTATTTTCGTTAACGAATTCAGCTTCTAAACGCTCTGGCATATTCGGGTCCACCTGAATGGTACCGCACTGCCAGACACGGCCTAGGCTGTCTCTTAGACTAAATTCAATTTTTGGACCATAGAAAGCACCTTCACCCGGTAGGTATTCCCACTCAAGGCCTGAGCTATCTAGTGCATCAGCCAATGCTTTTTCGGCGATATCCCAAGATTCATCGGTACCCACACGCTTTTCAGGACGGGTAGATAGCTTCATCTCAATTTGATCAAAGCCGAAGTCTTTGTAAACATCAAGCGTTAGCTTAATGAAGTTGGCTACTTCTTCTTGAATTTGAGCTTGGGTACAGAAGATATGCGCATCATCTTGAGTAAAGCCACGCACACGCATCAAGCCATGTAGTGAACCCGATGGCTCATTACGGTGACAAGAACCAAATTCTGCCAAGCGAATAGGTAGTTCACGGTAAGATTTTAAGCCTTGGTTAAATACTTGCACGTGGCAAGGGCAGTTCATTGGTTTTACGGCATAATCACGGCTTTCACTAGAGGTGGTGAACATGTTGGTAGCATAGTTGCCCCAATGTCCTGATTTTTCCCACAAGCTGCGATCGACGATTTGTGGTGTTTTAATCTCTTGGTAACCATTGTCTTTTTGTACTTTACGCATGTACTGCTCAAGCACTTGATAGATGGTCCAACCGTTTGGATGCCAGAACACCATACCTGGAGACTGCTCTTGCATATGGAATAGGTTTAATTGACGACCAATTTTACGGTGGTCACGTTTTTCAGCTTCTTCAATACGCTGGATATAAGCTTTCAGATCTTTTTTGTCCGCCCAAGCTGTACCATAAATACGTTGAAGCTGTTCATTCTTAGCATCGCCACGCCAATAAGCACCGCTCATTTTCATAAGCTTAAATACTTTTAAGAAGCGAGTGTTTGGCACGTGTGGACCACGGCACATATCGACATATTCTTGATGGTGATACAGACCCAGCTCTTTTTCTTCTGGCATATCTGCAATCAGTTTCAGCTTATAGTCTTCACCGCGCTCTTCGAAGATTTTGATGGCTTCGTCACGTGTTGTCATTTTTTTGATAACGTCATAGTTTTGCTTAATTAGCTCAGCCATGCGTTTTTCAATTGCTGTCATGTCTTCTGGCGTAAAAGGTTTTTCACTAAAGATGTCATAATAAAAGCCATCTTCAATAACCGGACCGATAACCATTTTTACGTTAGGGTACAGCTGTTTAACGGCATGACCCAATAAATGCGCTGTAGAGTGGCGAATGATATTCACGCCGTCTTTTTCTTTTGCGGTCACAATTTCAACACTTGCGTCATGGGTGATCGGGTCGCTTGCATCCACAAGCTTACCATCTACACGTCCAGCAATCGTTGCTTTAGCAAGGCCTGGGCCAATACTCTCAGCCACTTGCATCACTGTTGTCGCACCGTCGAACTCTTTTACACTGCCATCAGGTAAAGTAATTGCAACCATAATATTAAATCCAATAATCTATAACGCGGATAAGAAGAACACCATCACTATAATTGTGATGATTATAATAAACACAACCATTAAAACAGAAAAACTGACCGCAAAGCCAGTTAATAATTAGTTATTCATTCTATTATAAAGGATTTTAGCGAGGTTTTTGTAGCTAATCCTTTAAGGTTTTAAATTATAGTCCAAAGCCGATAACAAGAAGTAGGGTATTTATAGAGTAAAATTTAATCATAAGTAGCTATATATAGCTAACTCTTCAATAAAGGGATAGCTGGGCTTCTTTAGTAGATGTCTTCAACACAATGTTTTGTCACTTTGTACTTGACCCAAACTAGAAAGGGTATATACTACGCATCTTGTTAAGAGCAAAGACAAGTTAGAAAAAAGCTGATTAGAAATAACCAGTTGGCAACTAACTAGATTAATTTGATTTTAAATATCTAGCATTAAGCTGAGTAAGAAAATCAAAAATAATTAAAAAAGCTCTTGACTAGATAATTAAAGCGTCTATAATACGCACCTCATCGGGACAACGGAAGTGCTAGCCAATTGGTTAGGTTTTGAAGTCTGATGAAACGAATTAAAATAAAAGCTTGACAGAAATCAA
>NZ_FUGD01000197.1 GCF_900162815.1 Psychrobacter pasteurii
ATCTCAAACTGACAACCTGCATGCTTGCATTTATATTCCAGTTGTCGTTTAAGTTCAAACCAACCTGCATCGTATGTTGATTTAGCCAGTTTGGTCATCGAATTGGTAAATGAGCGTGATTTAACATCACCAACCACAATCAAGGCATTACTCTGCATTAGCTTTGTGGTAAATTTATGAATTAAGTCTAATCTTGTGTTTTTGATTTTGGCGTGGATTGCTTTAACACGTTTTTTATTCTTAGCACGCTGGGCGGTTGCTAATTTATTCGCCCACTTTTGCGTTTGCTTAATAGTTAGCTTGTCACCATTTGAGGTGGTAGCAGACTCTTTTAAACCTAAGTCAATACCAACGCTGCCCATACCACTTGCTTGTTTGGGGGAGTCTTTAACAGTAATACACGCATACCAACGATTACGACTGTCTTGTACTATCTCTAAGGTGTTAATTTGATATAGGCTTAGGTTGTAGCTATCGAATACATCGATGATAAGCTTTTGACCTTT
>NZ_FUGD01000028.1 GCF_900162815.1 Psychrobacter pasteurii
ACGTGAGCACAATATTAGCCAAAGTACCTTCTACAAATGGAGGAGCAAATATGGCGGTATGGATGCCTCATTAATCACCAGATTAAAAGAATTAGAGGGGAAATACCCCCAAACTTAAAACACCAAATAAGTAGAACTAAGCTGCCATATTAAGTTTCTGAATCGGCGTAAAGCCACCATTACCCATATTGGGTCTCTCATTATTATAGTGATTGAGCCAAACTTCAGCTTGCTGTCTCACTTGCTCTAAACTATCAAACAACTCCTGATTAAGCCAATCATAACGTACTGTCTTGTTAAAGCGTTCAACATAGGCGTTTTGCTGAGGATTACCAGGCTCAATATATTCAATAACGATACCTTGCTTAGTTGCCCAGTCCTTTAAATCATTGCTGATATACTCAGGACCATTATCACACCTAATTTGATTAGGCTTACCACGGCACTCTATGAGCTGATTTAAACTGCGTATCACTCTTTGAGCAGGTAGTGAGAAGTCGACCTCTATGGTTAATGCTTCACGATTAAAGTCATCAATGACATTAAAGAGTCTAATAGCTCTACCATCGGTTAAGGCATCGTGCATAAAGTCCATACTCCAGCTTTGATTGATACAAGTGGGCACAACAAGCGTTTGGAGTTTATCTCGTTTAATACGACGTTTAGGTTTTATTCTCAGGTTTAATTCAAGCTCATGGTAGATACGATAAACTCGCTTATGGTTGTAAGGTAATCCCAATACATTTCTTAAGTATAGAAAGCATAGTTTAAAGCCCCAGTTTTTATGACTGTTTGTTAAATCAATTAACAGCTTGGCTATCTGCTCATTATCATCCGCTGTCTTTGGCTGATAGTAATAGCAGGTTATCCTGATGTTAAAGATCAGACAGGCTAGACGAATGCTTATACTGCGAGCATCAACGTAATATTTAGCCAAGTCTTTGCGCCTAGAGGGCGCTACCACTTTTTTGACATGGCATCCTGTAAGATGTCTGATTTAAGCCTTTCCTCGGCGTACATCTTCTTTAAACGAGCGTTCTCAGCCTCTAATTCTTTAAGACGAGTAATCAGTGAGGCATCCATACCACCGTACTTGGATCGCCATTTGTAAAAAGTACTTTGGCTAATATTATGTTCACGC
>NZ_FUGD01000158.1 GCF_900162815.1 Psychrobacter pasteurii
CTAAACTGTCAGTGAAACGACGCCGTATTAGGGCTTCTCAAAATCTTGATTATCGTGAGCAGGTTCTATTCGGGAGAGTTTTATAGTGCGATTGCCCTGATAATCTAGCTTAATGCCATATTTATGAGCTATAACTTGCTATAATTGCATTCAGTATTACATACAGCAGTTTCACAATATTCACTAGATTAGGTATTACATGAAAGGGAACCTAGGTTCCCTTACTTTATTTGTTTTTCTGCAAATTTTAAACTTCGTTTTTTATTAATCCCATTTCATTAACCCACTGAGTTGAAGGATATTTATGTCTGCCTCATTATCTGCCTTAACTGCCCTATCTCCTATTGACGGTCGCTACGCCAGCAAAGCTGATTCACTACGTGAGCATCTGTCTGAGTTTGGTCTTATCAAAGCCCGTGTTACTGTTGAAATCCGCTGGTTACAAGCTTTAGCTGACAATGATGCCATCACTGAATTGGCCAAATTTGATGCTGAAACCAATGACTTCTTAAATGCTATCGTTGATAACTTTAGTGAAGCAGACGCTCAAGCGATCAAAGACATCGAAAAAACGACCAACCATGATGTTAAAGCGGTTGAGTACTTCATCAAAGATAAATTCCGTGGTAATGCTAAATTAGAAGACAGCTTAGAGTTCATCCACTTCGCTTGTACTTCTGAAGACATCAACAACCTATCTTACGCGCTAATGCTAAAAGACAGCCGTGAAATCTTGGTTGCCAAGCTACAAGAAGTGACTGACTCAATTGTGGACCTTGCCAAAGAGCATGCCAAACAGCCAATGCTGTCTCGTACTCATGGTCAGACAGCTAGTCCAACTACTTTGGGTAAAGAGATGGCCAACGTAGCTTACCGCTTGGCACGTCAGATTAAACAAATCAACGAAGTAGAACTACTGGGTAAAATCAATGGCGCTGTAGGTAACTATAATGCTCACTTATCAGCTTACCCTGAAGTAGACTGGACTTCTCACGCTCAAAGCTTCATTACTGAGCGTTTAGGCCTAACCTTTAACCCTTACACCACTCAGATTGAGCCACACGATTATATCGCTGAGCTATTTGATGCGGTACGTCGCTTCAACACAGTATTAATTGATTATAACCGTGATATCTGGCAGTACATCAGCTTAGGCTATTTCAAGCAAAAGCTAAAAGAAGGGGAAGTAGGCTCTTCTACTATGCCGCATAAAGTGAACCCAATTGACTTTGAAAACTCAGAAGGTAACTTGGGCGTAGCAAACGCAATGCTAGCACACCTAGGTGAAAAACTGCCTATCTCACGTATGCAGCGTGACCTATCTGACTCAACCGTTCTACGTAACATCGGTGTGGGTCTGGCTCAAAGTATGATTGCTTATGATGCCTGCTTAAGAGGTATTGGCAAGTTAGAGGTTAACCCAGAAAGACTAGACAGCGATCTTGATAATGCTCAAGAAGTCTTAGCTGAGCCTATCCAAACCGTTATGCGCCGCTACCGTGTGGAAAACCCATACGAAAAACTAAAAGCCTTAACTCGTGGTCAAGCCATGACTCGCGAAAAAATGCTTGAGTTCGTTAGTGGTAACGAATTGGATGCCGTGCCAGAAGCAGACAAACAGCGCTTACTAGAGCTTACTCCTGCAACCTATATCGGTAATGCTGATGAGCAAGCTTTGGCCATCGATGAGTGGATTGCTAAGCTAAACAAATAATCGATGCTTTAATTTAAAGAAGCTTGATTTAAGAGTAAACCTAAAAACCCTGCTTAATTAAGCAGGGTTTTTATGATAGTAAAAGCAAAATTGTGGACAGCCTATTTATTTTATTTATAACAAAGGCTAAAGCAGTTAAGACTACAATGAGTTCACTAAGCTAAAAGCAGCAGGTCTAGTCTTTGTCTTTTTTATCATCCTCATCATCATCGCCGCCAGGTATAATAGCCTTACCCACGGCTACTGTGCCTTTCACTACCCCTTTGGTGGTTTTGTAGGCGATTTTAGTAGGGACAGTAACCAACTTATGTACGCAGCCTTGGATCATGATACTGCTAATGATAACGGCTAATAGCGTTAGTTTTTTCATAACTTTCCTAAAATTGTATAGATTCATTTAAGCGACAATAATAAAGCATTAAAATAGCATACTAAAGCTAGATTTTATATTATTTCTCTACACTACCCTTACCAATAAATTAAATTGTGGCCCCACTAAGTGGTCAATAAAACTGATTTAATAACCCCTGGATTACTTATGACACCCCTTAATTTTTGTTTACCAGATGACATTACCCCAGAGCAATTTTTAGCAGACTATTGGCAAAAAAAGCCGCTACTTATTAAGCAAGGACTGCCCCAGTTAAAAGATATGTTTGAGCCTGAAGATATTTTGGGACTAAGTTTGGATGAGGCTGCGACCTCTCGTCTGCTTACTCAAAACAAGACCGAAACTGGTGAGCAGTGGCACCTGCAACAAAGCCCTTTAACCGAAGAGATGTTTGCTGATCTACCTGAACAGTGGACGGTATTGGTTCAAAATTTAGAGCAATGGTCGCCTGAACTTGGTCAGTTATGGAATGCGTTTAACTTTATCCCGCAGTGGCAACGAGATGACATCATGGTGTCTTATGCTCCCAAAGGCGGCTCTGTGGGCAAGCATTATGATGAGTATGATGTGTTTTTAGCTCAAGGCTTTGGGCACAGACGCTGGCAGCTTGGCAAATACTGTAATGAAAGCACCGAATTTATTGAAAATCAGCCCATTCGTATCTTTGATGATATGGGAGAGATAATTTTTGATGAAGTGCTAGAACCTGGTGACGTGCTATATGTACCGCCTAAGTTGTCTCATTATGGTGTGGCACAAGATGACTGCTTAACCTTCTCGTTTGGCTTTAGACGTCCTAACTTGATGCAAGTATTAGATGGCTTGGTTGATGCAGCAACCAGCGAACCTTCTCTATTTACACCGCTACTTTTAGAGCAATCTCTACAAGCCCCTGGCAAGCTAAATCAAGACAGTATCTCACAGATAAAGCAGCAACTGCTTGAGCTGCTACAATCTTCTCAAGGGGATGAACTGATCGCTGAAGCCGTCAGTGAGGTTGTCAGTAAGCGCCAGTATGAGCTGTTGGTACCAGAAGACAGCCTAGATGAAGAAGAGCTGCAACAGGCCTTAGCAGAGGGGGCCATCATCAGAACCGATTATAGCAGCCGCCTAATCTATACAGAGCTTGATAATCAGCTAATCGTGTATGCCAACGGCCAACCTGTAGAAGATATTAGTGATGCTAAAGCCAAATTACTAAAACGTTTGGCAGATGCTGAAAGCCTGACTTATGAGGACTTTCTAGCCGCCGAGCTGTCTATTGAGACCGTTATGAGCTGGCTTGAGAACAGCTGGGTGTGGTTAGACTTCTAAAATCTGACCTATCATTTACACCAGCGACACACTGCAGGCGTATTGAGGGTTTTATTAACTTCATCTCCTTATTAGTTTACATATGTAAACACAATTCATTGTATTTGGTTTTATAATGAAATGGTGAGCAATTAACAACGCACTTGGTTATTGGACTTAGTTATTCAGCTAAGTTTTACGATAACCCATGGAGTGCTCAAATAAGGAGATTTATCATGTCAGACGACAATACAGTAAATAAAACAACAAAAATGGCCCGTAATGATATTAACCAAGACCATTTAGAGAAAAAAGATCAGCAGCGTACGAATGACTGTGCTTTGGACATGATGCAAGGCTTGCATGATCATGAAGAACATGACGATGATCAAAGTAATAAGTAATATTGCTCCCAGAGCCTTATTAAATAGCTACTAAAAATCTTTAAATGACTCTTAAATAACTTATATAACTACGACTCTTAAATAACAAAGATCATTGACTTCCTCCCCTCGCTAAACCGAGGGGATTCCTACAGCTAGACGGTCAAGCCCGACCGCAAGGATATTCTTAGCAGCATTGATATCTCTATCATGCCATGTGCCACACTCAGCACAAGCCCATCCTCTTATTCGCAAGCCTGCTCTACCTTTTGGACTACTGTCA
>NZ_FUGD01000042.1 GCF_900162815.1 Psychrobacter pasteurii
TCGGCATGCCGTGGTGGTCATGGATGGGGCGCTATGGCACCAACCAAGTTTGGATCAAGACAATGTGACCATGCTTAAATTGCCTCCCTACTCACCTGAACTTAACCCTGCTGAACAGGTATGGCAGTACCTTAAACAGCATTGGTTATCTAATCGCTGTTTTGAGAGTTATGATGCGATTGTCGATGCGGCATGTGACGCTTGGAATGCATTGTGTAATGAGACTAACTTAATTAGGTCTATCACTCAGCGGGAGTGGTGCGACTTGAGTGTTATTTTTTAGAATTGGTGTAAGCTATAAAAGCAAAAAGAACGTTGTTCAAGCCTGCTGTATAAAAAAAGCTCTGCCAATTGGCAGAGCTTTTTATTGTATTATCAAATGCTAAAACTGTTTAAAGCAGCTTATTCTCTTTTAGCCATTCAACGTTTAACTGCTTCACGGCATCAATTTCAGCATCCATGTAAGCTTTACTCTTACCTGGATATTTAGACATTGAATACCCATATAAAATCAAACCAAAAATGGTCCAGCCTAAGAAGATAAGCCACTCGATACCTGTCAGCGCTGAAGCCATGCCTGGCATATAAAGCATTAGTAAACTAAGGCTTAGTATAATGGTAACCACACCAACCAGCTTACCTGCAGGTACTCTAAATGGTCTGACCATCTCAGGCTCACGATAACGCAGCACCAAGAAAGAGATTGCCACACAGGTGTAAGCAATAATGATACCAAAACCACCGGCATCAACAATCCAAACCAGCATCTTACGGCCAAATAGTGGGGCAAAAGTGGCCAAACCACCAATCAATAAAATAGCATTAACCGGCGTGTTGTATTTGGGATGAAGCTTCGCCAAGAAGCCTGGCAACATGTGCGACTTAGCCATCGCGAACATTAAGCGGCTACCCCCAACTAAGAAAGCGTTCCAGCTCGATAAGATACCCAAAACACCGCCAATAACCAACAACACACCTGCCCATTTACCATTCCACGCATTACTCATCGCATCAGCAGTAGCCAATGTTGAATTTTGAGCTTCAATTAAAGGCAATGTACGGCCCACGCTCCAAGCAACGCCGGCATACCAAGCAACCGCAACAATCAGTGATACGATTAAGAAGATACCAATCTTGGGACGGGTTAAGTCAATCTCTTCAGCAGCCTGCGGAATCACGTCAAAGCCAACAAACATGAACGGCACCATAACAATAACCGCCATCATACCGCCAATACCACCAATAAATGCAGGGGCTTGAACCGCATCAGAGTTGGCAGGGTTATATAAAATCGCACCCAGCATCAGCAGTGTACCCACAATTAAAATACCGCCAACGGCTAACTTCTGGAACCAAGCACTCACTTCCATACCACGGATATTTAGCCATGTGACTAAGATAGATCCAATCATACCTACCCCGGCCCAAGAAGCATACACATCCCAGCCAGCCACATTCCATAGTAGCCCTTGGTTAAAGTTTGGAATCAGGTATTCAATAACTGTAGGTAATGCCACTGCCTCAAAGGCCACAACCGATAGATAACCAAACAAAATACTCCACGAACAGATAAAGGAGACATGCACCCCAAGTGCCCTATGAGTATAAGTGTGCTCCCCTCCTGTAATCGGCATTGATGAGGCAAGCTCTGCGTAAGTTACACCGATAAAAATAACCGCTAGCCCACCCAGCAAGAAGGCCAATACAGCCCCCCAAATACCTGCTGAGATAACCCAGCCACCAGCAAGAACAACCCAGCCCCAACCGACCATCGCACCAAACGCCAGCGCAACGATATCTATCATTCCTAATGATTTTCTTAATCCAGACATATCAACTCCCTGATTTTATCTGTTGGTTTAAGAGCCTCAATACCCCTTACTTTCCTGTAAAAGACATTGAGAGCATCATTTATTTGTCAAACTTAAACGTATGACACTTTTTTAATTACAGTACCTCTTTGATGATATCTAAGCCTTCTTGCAGCACCTCATCAGATACGGTTAATGGCACCATCACACGGATAGCGTTGCCGTATCGGCCACATGAGGCCAGTAGTAAGCCTTTCTCGAAAGCAGCAGCACGTAGCTTAGCGGTTGCATCTGCATCTGGATTTCCGTCTGCATCTACTAGCTCAAAGGCTAGCATCGCGCCTTTGTGACGAATGTTGCCAATCTTGTCGCTATTTAGACCTTTTAAGAAATCAGCAATGGTGTTACCGATTACTTTACTACGCTCAAGCAAACCTTCTTCTTCAATCACTTCGATCACGGCAAGTGCAGCCACACAGCCCAATGGGTTACCTGAGTAAGTACCGCCTAAACCGCCTGGCTGAGGAGCATCCATCACTTCTGCACGTCCGATAACCGCTGAGATAGGATAGCCGCCTGCCAAACTCTTCGCACTGGTCATTAAATCTGGCTCAACGCCTAACTGCTCAGTTGCAAATAGGGTGCCGGTACGGCCGAAACAGGTTTGCACTTCATCAAAGATTAGTAAAATGCCGTGCTCATCACATATTTCACGTAGCTTTTTAGCAAACGTTGGAGTGACTTGGTGGAAACCGCCCTCACCCTGTACAGGCTCAACAATCATTGCCGCCACATCACTTGGGTGAATAGAAGATTGGAAAATAGTTTCGATGCTCGCAATCGCTTGCTCTTCAGTCACACCCAGCTCTGGTGCTGGGAATAAGGCGTGATAGATTGATGCTGGCATAGGACCAAAGTTGTTTTTGTAAGGAATTACTTTACCCGTTAGACCCATACACATGTGCGTACGACCGTGCCAGCCACCAGCAAACGAGATAACGCCATGACGACCTGTGCTAGCACGGGCAATTTTCATGGTGTTTTCTACTGCTTCAGCACCTGTCGTGAAGAATACTGCTTTTTTGTCGCCGCTGATTGGGGCAAGCTCACACAGTTTCTCAGCTAAAGTGACATAGCTTTCATAGTTGACAATTTGAGCTGCAGTATGGGTAAACTTGTCTAGCTGTTCACGTACACGGGCTGTAATTTTTGGGTGATTGTGTCCTGTGTTAAGAACTGAGATACCGCCAATAAAGTCAATATAACGTTTGCCTTCAACGTCCCAAAGCTCAGAGTTTTGTGCCTTCTCCGCAAAAATTGGGAAAGCAATACCCAGACCTTTTGGTAAAACAGCCGTACGACGCTCTAATAGTGATTGGTTAGTTAGCTTGCTCATATCTACATCCTTTGTATTGTCATAAATGCAGGTGCATTTTTTGATATCCCGTTGGTTCACCCAACTTTGATTCTCATATTATGGCGATTTGCCAGCCTATCCCCCTCTTATAGGTTCTACCCAATATAGAGGGGATGTCTTTCAAACTTATGAAATTTATTTCTTTTATTTTTAGCTTAAATCGGTCTTATGTTTGGCTGATACCGATTAGCCTAGTTCTTGTGCCCAGTATTTAATGGTAACGTACTCATCAATACCGTATTTCGACCCTTCACGGCCAAATCCAGATTGCTTCACACCACCAAAAGGCGCCACTTCGGTTGATAAAATACCAGTATTTTGACCAACCATACCGTAATCTAAGCCTTCACATACTCTCCATGAACGGGCTAAGTCATTGCTATAGAAGTAAGCAGCTAAACCATAAATGGTATCGTTAGCGTGCTTAATCACTTCCGCCTCATCACTGAAGGTAAACACAGTAGTGATTGGGCCAAAGATTTCTTCGTGAGCAATATCCATATCATCCGTCAGATTACTGATAACCGTTGGGTTCATCGTAAGCTTTGATGCTGAATTAATGTCACCGCCTGCTAACAGCTCTGCGCCTTTATCTAACGCATCTTGAAGCAGTCCTGATACTTTATCTAGAGCACCTTGGTTGATTAATGGTCCAATATCGACACCTTCTTTTAGACCATCACCGACCGACAACTCAGCGACTTTTTTCAAGAATACTTTCATAAAGTCATCTTTAACGCTGTCTTGAACGTAGATTCGGTTGGCGCAAACACAAGTCTGGCCCGCGTTACGGTATTTGGCAGCAATCAGGCCGTCTGCTGCTTTTTCAAGATCAGCATCATCAAATACGATAAATGGCGCATTACCACCCAGCTCTAAAGATAGCTTTTTGATGGTTGGGGCACACTGAGCCATCAAGGTACGGCCCACTTCTGTAGATCCTGTGAACGATAGCTTGTGTACACGTTTGTCTGAAGTCAGCACACCGCCCACAACCGATGATTTACCGGTAACGATTTGTAGAACGCCTTTAGGGATACCCGCTTGAATCGCAAGCTCACCTAAAGCAAGGGCAGAAAATGGCGTTTCAGTGGCTGGTTTCACGATCATAGTACAGCCCGCTGCTAATGCAGGTGCGGCTTTACGAGTGATCATGGCAGATGGGAAGTTCCAAGGCGTAATCGCCGCACAAACACCTACTGGCTGTTTTAATACGGTAATACGCTGAGTTGGTTTGGTAGAAGGGATGACATCACCATAGACACGTTTGCCCTCTTCGGCAAACCAGCGAATGAAGCTGTTGGCATAGGTGATTTCACCGCGTGATTCTTTTAGAGGCTTACCTTGCTCGGCGGTCATTAACACAGCCAAATCTTCATGATTTTCATCAATCAGATCTGCCCATTTGTGTAATAACTTAGCACGCTCAGCAGCAGTCAAGGCTGCCCAGCCAATCTGTGCTTGCTCGGAATCAGCAACGGCTTTTTCGATTTGAGATTGGCTTAAGCTTGGAATACTACCCAGTAGTTCGCCATTGAATGGATTGGTGACATCAATTGTTGCGCCGTCTTCGGCATCTACCCAGCCCTCACCAACAAGGCACTGAGTTTTTAATAGATCAGAATTTTGCAAAGTAAACATGTAAACCATCCTTGTCATATAGTGCAGTTTTTGACCGCCTCTATTATTGAATACTTGATATCGCAATCGTCATAACTGCGTCATCATAGTATTTAAATTACCCATCCTTGTAATTCAGCATACTGAATTTGCATTTCATATATGAGATAGCCTATTATAAGTTTACTTTGAGCATAATTGCAACACCCTAATTACAGATTTTGACTGTCTAAAATCAAAAACCTGGGTTTAGAGCCGTTAAGATAATAGGTTATGCATTACGCTCTGGTCTTTTTAAGATGTTGAATGGACTCAACTTAATTATTATTTAGGTGTTACATAGGATGACCACTTTGAAATCTAGCGACCCAAAACCCCCTGTTAGTGTCCCTGCTATTGACAGAATGTGTTTGATTCTCGATTTAATTACCGATACCAACTTTCCTCTCACCTCTGCAGAAATCGCTGAAAAATTAGAGCTACCCCGCAGTAGTACCCACAATTTATTACAAAGCTTGTTATCCAAGCATTTGGTTTTTAAAGATCGCGACAATCGCTTCCATCTTGGCTCGTACCTGCTGTACTGGGCGGGAAAATATGAAAAACAGCACAGTATTATTGATGTATTCCACGATCTGATTGTTAATCACCCTATCTTATTGCAGCACACCGTCACCCTATCCAAGATTGATGGCAAAGAAGTGGTCTTCTTAGCCTGTCACGAATCGCCGGCACCACTGGGCTTTACCTTCCGATCTGGGGTTCGTGTACCTGCTCCATTCTCGGCCACTGGCAAAGCCATGCTGTCTACCTATGATGATGAAACCATCACTCAGCTGTTCAGTCAGCAAATGCCCAAGGCCTACACTTCGCGTAGTGTGCAACAGCTTAATATTTTGATTGATGAGTTAGATGAAGTGCGTAAGACGGGAATTTCTCTTGATGACGGACAATTAAGAGAGGGAATGTACTGTTTGGGAACTTGTGTCGTTGATAATGATGGTAACCCACTGGCTGGTATGGCCATTAGCTTTGTCAAAGAAGAATATGAGTTACATCGTGAAGCGGTCAGTCAAGCCTTATTGTCACTGGCTCACGACATCTCATCGAGACTGGGTGTCCTAAAACTAAAATAGCTTATCTGTTAAGCTTTTAATTAAAGTAATCACTCAAAAATAACCCCCTACTACATCAAAAAACCAGCCAGCAAGAATGAACTTGCTGGCTGGTTTTTTACTCTTATGCTTTCTTAATATAGACTGTTAGACAACCTGATTGTCTTGTAGCTGTTGAACTTCTTCGTCAGTCAGCCCCATCTGAGTCAATACTTGCTTAGTATCCTCACCCAATTTTGGTGGCGCACGGTGATAGCGTACTGGCGTTGCTGATAACTTGATCGGACTGCCTAGCGCTCTTACTGGGCTGCCCTCAAAGCTGACGATCATATCGCGTGCAATGACTTGTGGCATGGCTAATGCTTCAGTGACATTATGGATAGGGCCACAAGGCACGCCAGCATCTTGAAGCTGAGTTAACCACTCTTCACGCGTCTTTTGTTTGAAGGCATCGGTCAATGCTGCAGTCAAACTTTCTCGATTCGCCACGCGATTAGGATTGGTGTTATAGCGGTCATCGGTATTGAGTGGCAGCTCTAGCACATCACACACTTTGCCAAACTGTCTGTCGTTACCACAGGCCAAGATAAAATGACTGCCCTCTTTGGTTTCAAATACCTGATACGGGGTAATATTTGGATGTGCATTACCAAGACGTGGTGGCGTTTTACCCGTTGCTAACTGATTCATACCAATATTAGCCAACATGGCCACTGCACTGTCTAGTAAGGCCACATCCAAATATTGACCCTCACCGCTTTTTTCTCGAGCAATTAAGGCCGCTTGAATACCCACGGTCATCTGTAGGCCAGCAAATAAATCAACCACAGCCACACCGACTTTATGCGGCTCCCCATCACTAGGGCCGGTAATACTCATCAGGCCCGACAAACCTTGAATAATGTAATCGTATCCCGGCTTTTTGGCATCTGGCCCATATTGACCAAACCCTGTCAAAGATGCATAGACTAATCTTGGGTTTATTGCCTTTAACGATTCATAGTCTAAACCGTATTTTTTTAGCCCACCGACCTTAAAGTTTTCAACCACCACATCACTTTCTGCGGCCAGTTTTTTGATAATATCTTGGCCTTCTGGCTTAGTAATATCTACTGTGATTGATTTTTTATTTCTATTAACCGTTGCAAAATAAGCGGCTATTTCATCGCCTGTGTCTGCATCTGTAAAACTTGGTGGATTCCAGTGACGGGTCTCATCGCCAACCACTGGGCGCTCTACTTTAATAACATCTGCGCCCAAATCTGCTAATATCTGCGTGCTTGATGGACCAGCTAATACCCGTGACAAGTCCAGAACTTTGATACCGCTCAGTGCTTGCGGCTGCTGGCCTGTCTCATCGTGTCCTTGATTATCTTGCATAATATCTCTCTCGTATTCATTAAAAAAACCGCCGCAGATGTTGCCTTACTTATTGCGTTTTAATCACAATCAACAAGTGCTTATCTGGGCGGTTTGGTTTTCTAGCTCTATTTTAAGGGACTTTTTTTTAAAAAGACGGTTTCTTCTACACCTCTGAATAAGCAGTTACCCTACTTTCTATGCAAAAATTAAGCAAAGGCTTGGATGCCTGTTTGAGCACGGCCTAAGATAAGCGCATGCACATCATGAGTACCCTCATAAGTGTTCACCGCCTCTAAGTTCATCACATGACGAATCACATGGAATTCATCACTGATACCGTTACCGCCATGCATATCACGAGCAACACGAGCGATATTTAACGCTTTACCACAGTTGTTACGCTTAATTAGAGAAATCATCTCTGGTGCGGCATTGTGCTCATCCATTAAACGACCCACTCGCAGTGCCGCTTGGTAACCCAGAGCAATTTCTGTCTGCATATCAGCAAGTTTTAGTTGCACTAACTGTGTCGCTGCCAGTGGACGATCAAACTGCTTACGATCTAGCGTATATTGACGGGCTGCTTTCCAGCAGAATTCAGCCGCACCCATTGAGCCCCAAGCAATACCGTAACGCGCTTTGTTTAAGCAGCCGAAGGGACCTTTTAGGCCACGAATCTCTGGAAACGCATTTTCTTCTGGCACAAACACGTTATCCATGACGATTTCGCCAGTGATTGACGCACGCAGTGAAAACTTACCTTCAATCTTAGGTGCTGATAAGCCTTTCATGCCTTTCTCTAGCACAAAGCCGCGGATGTCACCTTCATCATCTTTTGCCCACACCACGAACACATCAGCAATCGGACTGTTAGTAATCCACATTTTGCTGCCTTTAAGCTGATATCCGCCGTCAACTTTTTTAGCACGGGTCTTCATAGAACCTGGATCTGAACCCGCATCTGGTTCTGTTAAGCCAAAACAGCCCACATATTCGCCCGAAGCAAGCTTGGGTAGGTATTTTTCTTTCTGCTCTTCTGTGCCGTACGCCCAGATTGGGTGCATTACCAGACTTGATTGCACACTCATTGCCGAACGATACCCTGAGTCGACTGCCTCTACTTCCTTAGCAATCACCCCATACGCCACGCTTGATAAACCCGCACAACCATAACCATCAATGGTCACACCTAGCAGACCTAGCTCACCCATTTGACGCATAATATTGCGGTCAAAGTTTTCATGGCGGTTGGCTTGTAAGATGCCTGGCATCAGCTCTGTCTGACAAAAATCATGAGCAGATCTTTGTACCATTTGCTCTTCTTCTGTCAGTTGATTGTGCAATAAAAAAGGATCTGACCACACAAATGATGGTCTTTTAGTAGCGTAAGCGGTATTGGTATCGTTTGACATAACAGGCTCCTTGTTGTCGTCTTTAATAAAACGATGTTATTTACTGATGGCATTAGTACTAGCGAATAAAAATAAACTCTGATAAACTAAATTTGTTTCGCATAATGAAACAATGTTTCATTTATTAAAACCAATTAAAGCAGAATTGATTATCGAAGTAAAGAATTTTTTGATTACTCTGTTAATTTGATTACCTAGTAGCAGAACAATCACTCCTTTATAAAGAAAATAAAAATCCAAACAACGGAGATAAGTCCGATGCAAAACACCCTAACTGATACCATAAACGACGCTCTGTTGTTGGCCAAAGAACAGGACGACAAAGCTTTTATTACTTCACTTGGCCGCGGGCTGCTATTACTGAGTGCCTTTGAAAATGAGCAAACTTTGACTCACCAGCAGTTATGCGAAATCACAGGATTACCTAAAGCGACGGTTAGCCGACTGCTGCATACCTTGCTGACACTGAAGTTTATTACTAGAGGCACTAATGACCGCTTTAAATTGGGTAAAAACTTATTAAAGCTTAGTGCAGGGGCGTGGAGAAACCAAGATATGGTCGATGATGCCCTGCCTCTACTTAAAGAGTTTGCTTTGAAACATCAGGTATCGGTGAATATTGCGACTGAAAGTGAAGGAGAGATGCGCTATTTGGCCTGCTATCGAAGTCCTGCTCGATTGGCCGTTAATTTATCGGTAGGCTCAACCGTGCCACTTGAACAAACTGCCTTAGGCCGTGCCTACTACTCTGCCCTAAACCTAAATGCTCAGCAGCAGGTTGTTGATAACTTACCCTATGCAGAGGGTTCTAGTGAGAAGCAAACCGCCATACAAAAACTAAAAGAGGCGACACAATTTTATCAGTCCCATCGTTATTGCTTATCAGATGGGGAGTTTTCGCCAGATATTTTAGCGGTCGCCATTCCTTTGTATGATCAAGTTCAGGGCGAGTACACTCACTCATTGAACGCCAGTGTGCCTAGAGCGCTGTGGCAGCCGCAAGAGTATATTGCTTATATCGTGCCACAGCTGCAAGCATTGGCCAAACAGATTGAAGAATTGTAAATTTACAGCTTTTAAATTAAAAAAAGGGTGAGTCATTGGACTCACCCTTTTTGTTTTTTTATCACCTATCGCCGTAAAACCACCCACTTCAGGGCATAGGTATCTACACAATTTATCAGTGAGCATAAATTTGATAAAATAGCGCAGTATGGCATAGATAAAATGGAGCTAGATACGAGGCTCATCAAACGATATCAACAACTCGTACACAATCACACTCACCCAAACGGTTATCTACATGCTGGTATGAAAGCAACTATGGATACTAAAAGCAGTTTTGCTCAGACCCAAGCGTTATGGCGATTTGTGCATAATGACAACATCAGCTATCAAGAGCTTAGTAAGCCGTTACTTGAAAACAGCTTACAAGG
>NZ_FUGD01000114.1 GCF_900162815.1 Psychrobacter pasteurii
ATTTGTTCGGCTAGTTTTTTTAGTTCTGTTTCTTTTGTCATTGCTTATTCTCCTTTACTATGGATTATAAGCAGTTACACAAAGTTTAGGAAAGTCTCGCCTTCTCTGTGGTGGCAAGTCATGTGATAGATGCTATTGGTGCTGCACCTGTAGGTATGCCGGCAAGTGATACTTATACTTCCTTGCAGCGTGGCGTCATTGATGGACTAGCATTCACTTGGCAGCCTATTCAGGCATTTAAGTTAGACGAGCTGCTCAGTCATCACACAAATATTCCTTTTTATAACTCTACCTTCGTTATAACCATGAATAAGGACAAATACAATAGTCTGCCTGATGACCTAAAGAAGGTCATAGATGACAACTCTGGAGTCGAACTATCCAAACGTATTGCTAGAGTCTTTGATAAAAGTAATGAGGCGGCAATGGCAGCCGCAAGAGACAAAGGCGATACTATGATTGATATTCCAGATCCTCTAAATGATGCCAACTGGAAAGAGCCTTTGCTTGAGGGTACTCAAAGATATCTTGAGGAGCTAGAAGGACTTGGCTTGGATGGAGAGGCGGTTTATGAGAAAGCCAAAGAGGCTAGCATAGCCTGTAAAGTTTAAAAAATAATTTATATATTTTGATGTTTTATATAGTAAAGATAACCTTAAAGATTTGAACAAGGATTGGTATAGCTGTTAATATATATCTGAAAAAAGTAGAGTACAAAAACACAATAACCTAACTCGGAGAAAAAAATGATTACCCATGTACCTGATGTAACTTTTAAAACTCGTGTTCGTGACGAATCTATCGGTGGTGAAAACCCATTCAAATGGTATGATCTAACCACAGATGAGTTATTTGCCAATAAAAAAGTAGTTGTGTTCTCACTACCTGGTGCCTTTACACCAACCTGTTCAACCAGTCATTTACCTCGCTATGAAGAGCTTTATAATGAATTTAAAGCGCTAGGTGTTGATGAAGTTGTTTGTGTTTCTGTTAACGATGCCTTTGTTATGTACCAGTGGGGCTTAAAGCAAGGCCGTGAAAACGTATTCTTACTTCCTGACGGTAACGGTGAGTTCACTCGTAAAATGGGTATGCTAGTTGAGAAAAGCAACCTTGGCTTCGGTATGCGCTCATGGCGTTATTCGATGTATGTCGATAATAAAGAAATCAAAAAAGTATTTAGCGAGCCTGGTTTCGACGACAACTGCCCAACTGACCCGTTTGAAGTGTCGGATGCAGATACTATGTTAGAGTACTTAAAAAGCCAGAAGTAAATCAGATTAATTTTTGATAAATAAAGCTCTAATTATTATGAAACTGCGTTGTCTTTCACTATAAAGGCAACGCAGTTTTTTTAGTTCTTTATAAGAGGTTTTTTTGATACTCTTATGCCTCATTTACTCATCCGAGCCCTTAAACCTAAGTAGCCGTAATGCATTAAGAGTTACCAAAACCGTAGCCCCTGTATCGGCTAAAACAGCGATCCATAATCCTGTGATACCGAGTATGGTTGTAATCAAAAACACACCTTTTAAACCTAGCGCAAACACAACGTTCTGATGGATGTTTCTCATAGTCGCTCGTGAAAGCTTTATCAGATGAACGACATCGATAACACGACTTTTTAGCAACGCAATATCTGCAGTTTCCATCGCAACATCTGTGCCACCGCCCATTGCAATACCAACATCAGCCGTTGCCAGAGCAGGGGCGTCGTTAATTCCATCACCAACCATGGCTATTTTATTATTGCTTCTCATACGACTAAGCAGGTTAAGCTTATCTTCTGGCAATAGTTCAGCTTCCCAATCTACTTGTAAATCACTTGCCAGTGCTTTAGCGGTGAGCTTATTGTCACCTGTTAGCATGACAGAGCGTATTCCTAATGTTTTAAGTTCGGCTATTGCGGCTTTAGAATCTGCTCGTAGCTCATCACGTAAGGCAACTAGCCCCAATACTTCATGGCTACCTTCATCAATTAAAACAGAAACGGTCTTACCTTCGTTTTGGAGCGTTTCAATCTGTGCTTGCTGTGATGCAGCAATGACGGTCTCGTTAGCAGCATAAACAGGAGAGCCGATAGCGAGAGTACGCTGATTTACCGTTGCATGGACCGCTTTACCGGCAGTTGCGTATGAGTTTGAAGCAGCGGGTATAGCGACATTAAAGGCCTCGGCATGATCGACAATAGCTTTGGCTAGGGGATGGCTTGACCCGTATTCAACAGCAGCAAATAATCCGAGTAGCTCACGCTCGCCCTCAGTGCTTAAATATCGTTCAGTCAATCCAACAACGTTGGTAACCTTAGGCTCACCTTCGGTTAGAGTGCCTGTCTTATCAAAGGCAATGGTATCGACTTGACCAATAACCTCTAGAGCACTGCCGCCTTTAATCAGTAAACCGCGCCGAGCACCAACAGCAAGTCCTGAAGCAATAGCTGCTGGAGTAGACAGTACCAACGCACAGGGACAGGCAATAAGTAATAGAGCAAGACCACGGTACAGCCAAGTCATCCATTCCCCGCCCATAAATAATGGCGGGGCAATAATGATTAGAGCAGCGATACCCATAACGATAGGAGTATAGTATTGGCTAAACTTCTCAATGAAACGAGCTGTTGGTGCTTTAGAGGCTTGAGCCTGTTCGACAAGCTCAATAATGCGCGAGATGGTATTGTCCTTAGCGGCTTTCTCAACCTTAACCTGAATAACACCATCAAGGTTTACAGAGCCTGCAAATACTGTATCACCAACTGCTTTATGAATAGGCACCGATTCACCCGTAATAGGGGAGTCGTCAATGCTTGATTCACCCTGCGTGATCTCACCATCAGCGGATACTCTGTCGCCAGGACGAATCAAAATAAGGTCGTTCACCTTTAGGGATGAGGCAGCAACTTCATGATGTTTGCCTTCTGGATCAATTCTAATGGCATTTTTAGGGATTAGATTCGTTAACGCCTTAATGCCGGCACGAGCGCGATCTGCTGCCACACTTTCAAACAGCTCACCCACAGAGAATAAAAAGACAACGGCGGCCGCTTCTTCTGCTTCACCAATAATCAGGGCACCAATAGCAGCCACTGACATTAACATTTCAATTGAAAAAGGTGTGCCTGTCCTGGCTAATGCCCATGCTGTACGGGCAAAGGGAGTAACGCCGATTATAACGGCAAGCGCAAAAACCCAAGTACCATAGCTTGGGAAGATAAGTGAAAACACGTAGGCTGCACTCATCAAAGTGCCGAGAACAACCACCTGCTTTCCTTTTTTAGACTGCCACCAGTGCTGAGCTTCTAGTGAGTCGTCTGTCATATTAGAGGCATCGTGCGACTCTGAAACTTCAGTGATGTCAAAGCCTAAGCTTTTAATTGTCTTTTCGACATCTTTGGCTGTTGTCTTAGACTCAGGGTCTAAGGTTAAATCAAGCTTTCTAGTAGCAAAATTTAACTGAACATCAGACACGCCAGACATACGGCTCAATGCAGATTCAATTTTACCGACACAGCTAGCACAGTCCATACCATCAACATGATATTGCATACAATACTCCCCTATAATTAATGATATTATGAACCCTGAAGTGGCTATAGGGTCAATGGCTATTATTGTCCGTTATAAATTAGGAGAGTGGTCATGGTAAGTGCTGAGTCAATAAAACCTGAACCAATAAGAATTGGTGTTCTTGCAGAAAAGACAGGTGCGACGGTAGAGACGATTCGTTATTATGAAAAAGAAGGGCTTTTACCAGAGCCATTTCGAAGTCAGTCAAACTACCGTTTATATAATGACAGTCATGTCGAAAGGCTGAACTTTATACTTCGTTGCCGCACCCTTGATATGACGTTAGAAGAGGTGAGAACCCTGCTTGGATATTGGGATACGCCAAATAAGGAATGCAGTGAGGTAAATAACTTATTAGATGAGCACATTCGTGCAGTTGAGCAGCAGATTGAACAGCTAAATCATCTAAGGCAGCATCTAACAGAGCTACGTCAAAAATGTACAACGGGGTCACTAGCCGAATCGTGCGGCATACTTAATACTTTGGCGGATAGCACTCATGGTTAATTTATGATTGATGTCCTCAAATACAAAAGCCACCTAATGGTTAAAAGGTGGCTTTTAAAATATGAGGTACAGATATAGTTATGAAAGGGTTTATATAGCCTAATTAGTACTTCGCATCCCAAACAATATCTCTATATCTATCTGCATTAGTATCGCCTTCAGAACTAAATACTAAAATTACGGAATCTTCATTTAATCCTAATTCTTCTACAAGCGCTTTGTTTGAGACATCGCTACAGAGCTTATAAAGCAATCCGAGTGTGACCGCTCCTGACTCGCCACTTACTACTTTAGGGTCGTTTTGTAGAGGGTTGCCCAGTACTCTCATGCCCGTCGCTGTAACACCGTCATCCACTGAAGCAAAGTAGTTGCTACAATCTCTCAAAACTTGCCAAGTTACTGGGTTAGGTTCACCACATGCTAAACCTGCCATAATGCTGTTTAGATCGCCGGTAACATTTACGATATCACCTTGTGCACTCGTTCCTGAGCGATAAATACAATCAACGGCTTCTGGCTCAGTAATGATGGTATTGAAGTTGCCAGGACCAAGTTTGTCGATGAGATAGCCGAGCACACCACCAGCCATTGAACCCACTCCAGCTTGAAGCATGACATGAGTTGGCTTTTCGTTGTAGTCGTCCCATGATTGTTCGATAGCTTCATCAGCCATGGTCATATAGCCTTGAGCAATCCAAGTGGGAATTTTTGTATATCCATCCCATGCTGTATCTTGAACAAGGACCCAGTCATTTTCTTCGGCTGTCTGATTTGCTAGACGGACCGTATCATCATAGTTGACGTTAGTCATAATACACTCAGCACCAAGACCACGAATCCGATCAACACTGATATTAGATGATCCTCTGGGCATATATACGACAGCTTTTTGACCCATTTCTCTTGCTGCCCATGCTACGCCCGTACCATGGTTTCCAGCTGTTGCAGTTGTAAAAGTTAATGGTTTGTCGAGCTTAGAGGACACTGTTTTTAAATCAATCTCTGATATATCAGTATCGATGTACTCAGCCAATAAGCTTCCTAAAGCATAAGAGCCACCCAAGACTTTGAAGGCGTTAAGTCCAAAGCGATGAGATTCATCCTTTACTAAAATAGATTTGACACCGAGCTTCTCTGCTAATCGTGGGAGTGAAACTAGAGGTGTAGGTTGGTAACCATCAATTTGAGAGTGAAACTCTCTTATTGTCTTAGCTAGACTCGCAGTAAAGAGTGGTGACTTATCACCTGTATAAAAATTATTTTCAGATATTTTTAGCATAGTGTTCTCTTAGCAATAAGGCTGCTTTTGCATTGATTATAGTGTGCTATAGCTTATTTAATATAATCTACTTCAACCCACAGTTTTCAGCAACCTACCTAAGAGTATAAAAAATGGTGAGTTCGATACTTAGGCATATTTTAAACGCCCATAAAAAAAGGCTTGCCGAATGCTACGGTAAGCCTTGAATTAAAATATGGTGGGCCCAGTATCAACCACATTAAAACTATAAGCTATTGAATTATATAGCGTTATTATTTTCGTTTTATCTTTATACCAACGGATATACCAACATTAATTTTAAGTTTGATTACAAAACTCACGTTCTTGATAAACAAAAAAAACTAAGCCTACAAACTTAGTTAATGAGCTCGTTTTCAAAAGATAAATTTTCCTCTAAAAACTCAATCTCTTCAAACCCCAATATTACTCTGCTCAGCTAGGAAAGCTAGTATTATAATTGCCGTTACTTTCTGTATTTAGGAGTGTATATAGATGATAAATAGCCGATTTATCGGATAAGCTAAATTGACATTTTGGACCATTAGAAATTAAGGGTAGATAGCTACACCCAATAAATTTGAAAAATTAATTCCTAGCATGCAACAGTGTAAATACCCCATTCTTAACACAACATCATCGTAGAATAACTAAGCCACCTGCCTGTACTCAGCAGGTGTCATATCATGACATGCTAGCGCAATCAATTGACTTGTGACCTAATTTCCTACCGAATAAGTTTATGTATTCATAAAGTTCATATACACATAACAGGGCAATCGCACTATAGAAAATAGCTGCTTTAAATTAGATTATCTAAACTAAAAGGATTAAATAGTTAGAAACTATAACTAAAATATTTTTATATATCTCGTGTTTTTGTTATTTGCGTCCGAAAGTTGGTGATAACATCTGTAAAAGGTCAATAATTAATTAAAATGTAGCTAAAATTAATTTGTAGTGCGATTGCCCTGATACATATAAATAGTTAATGAAACTACATAATGTTAATGTTATAATTATGTAGGTAAAGTATTAAATATGTATCTTAGTTTGAAAGAAGTATTAGATGGCAGACTTCTCTCTATTATTTTCTATTTGTACAAGGCTACAAGGCTACAAGGCTACAAGGCTGATAGGATGGCTTTTTTATAAAGGCTATATGCTAACAGACTTGAGCCTTATTTTTTGGAATAGGCTTCATGTTTAATAAGACTTTTGTGTTAGTTGGTACGCTATTTCTAACAACTGGCTTAATCGGCTGTCAGAGTTTACAAAGTAGCTATGAGCTACAAAACCCCGAGCAACAACTTGCTAAGCAAAAAGTCAGTTGGGACAAAAAAGGACGGCTATTTGAGAGCCTTGATGAGACAGTTTTAGGGTCCAGTCTTAGCCGAGTGGTATTTTTTAGAGACTCAGCAGATAGCAAGCAAGGTGGGCCAATATATTTACAGATTGGTCCGGACAATATGTTTCAAGCAAGCTTAAAGGGCAATTATTATTCTGATGTTGTGGTGTGTAGTGGACAACAGAATATTAAAGTTACAAGTCTTATGCTTGATAATGAGAAGGTGAGTTCATCATCTAATATTTATAACCTTCCCGCCCAACAGACGACGTACTTCAAGGTCAGTCTTTCAGCACTAAATCAGCCTATTATTGAGCAAGTAGCGCCTCAAAATGCTATTGCTCAACTATCTACCATGCTACGTCAATCTTATCAGATTAGCCGGGTTTCTATGGTATGTGATACTGAGCCTACCGTTATTGAAAAGCCTGTTATCAAAATGGTTGCTGAGCAGTCTGAGAGGCCTATCGCGTACTCAGTAAACTTTAATTTTAATACAGACACTGTAGCTGATAACAATTATTCAAAGTTTGAAGGGCTTGCTAATTTTATTAATTCATATCCTAAGGCAGATGTGATATTAGAGGGCCATACCGATAGCGTTGGATCTGATGCCTATAATCAAAAATTATCAAAAATTCGTGCTGAAAAGGTAAAGACTGTTTTAGTGAAAAGTTATGCTATTGATGCCGAAAGGTTAAGTACGGTTGGTTATGGTGAAACTAAGCCAATTGATACAAATGAGACGGAGGCTGGAAGGCTAAATAACAGAAGAGTGGTTGCTATTATTACTCAGTAGAATTGTTTGAAAGACATTTAAAATATTACTGTTTATAAAGACTATTTATTAGGATGATTGCCATGAGTGCTATTACCATTAAAGTACACAATCAAGCTCAAAATGTTGCCAATGTAGCTATTACTACTAAAGATGGACAGCCTACTGTCATTAAAGCTATGAAACAGGTTAATTATGAGCCTGTAGATGAGTCAACTGGGCATGCACCTCATCATTTAATAACCAAACGTGTAAATCAAGATTTACAGGTATCATTTGATGAAGATATTGAGACGCCAGATCTTATTATTGAAGGATTTTATGAGCACTCTGAGAGTCAGTTAATTGGGCTAGCTGAAAATGGAAGTTATTATTACTATACGCCAGATTCAGGTGAGTACGCTGACTACCTGACAATAATGCCAGAGGGTGCAGTAGAAGGGCATGCTTTAGGAGGCGCTGCAAGATCTACGCCTTGGTGGGTTGGAGCAGGAGAAGATTCAAGCTATGGCATCATGCCTTGGTTAGTTGGCGCTGGGGCTATTGGATTAGCGGCAGCAGCCAGCGGAAGTTCTGGCGATAAAGGTGAAAAAGGCGATAAGGGTGACAAGGGTGATGCTGGTTTGTCTGCATTTGAAGTATGGCAGTCTATCGAAGGCAACGAAGATAAGACCTTAGAAGACTTCCTACAATCAATCACTGGTAAAGACGGTGCTGATGGTAAAGATGGTGCTGATGGCCAGTCTGCATTTGATGCTTGGAAATCTATCGAAGGCAACGAAGATAAGACTGTTGAAGACTTTATCGAATCTATTACAGGTAAAGACGGTAAAGATGGTCTAAAAGGCGAAGACGGTAAGTCTGCCCTAGAGATCTGGCAATCAATTGAGGGTAACGAGAACAAAACCCTAGAAGACTTCATCGCTTCACTGAAAGGTGAAAAAGGCGATAAGGGTGACAAGGGTGATGCTGGTTTGTCTGCTTATGAACAAGCTTTAAAAGAGGGTTTGTTTGAAGGTACTTTTGAAGAGTTCCTAGAGTCTTTAAAAGGTCAAGACGGTGCTGATGGTACAAACAAGCCAGTTGTAAATATCCTTGAAGGCGATGACGGCTCTGTTGACAACACAGATATTAACGATGCGGGCAATATGCTTGTGTCTGTAATTCTTCCACCTAAAACAACTGTTGGCGATACTCTAGTCGTGAATGGTGTTGAATACCCTGTCACGCAAGAAATGGTTGATGTAGGTATTATTGTAGAAGCTCCTGCACCTAAAGAAGGTGTTTTAACTGCTGTTAAGGCTCATGTTGAGTATCAAGACGGTACAAAATCAATTGAGGGTAGGGATATCGCTAAGGGTGGAGATTTTACTGCTCCCGACTCACTTTCAATCGAGATAGCAGAAAATGGATATACTATCAGTGGTACAACCGAACCCTACGCGTTTGTTGATATTGATATTAATAATAATGGAACAATAGATTACACACTTAAAGCAGACAAGAATGGGAGCTTCTCAAAAAATATTTATAAACCACTATTAAATGGTGAAGAGATCTCAGCGACTGCTCGGGATAAGTACGGGAATTCTACATATCCTGTTATTATTAAAAAAGCGCCTGGTAAGCCGACTGGTATTACTGTAGGTAATGGCGATGACTTTATTACCAAAGATGAAATTGACGAGCAAGGTAATGTTGATGTCATTGTTGGCCTGCCAGATGATGCCAAAGCTGGCTATACCGTTGTAGTTAATGGTAAAGAACAAGAGCTTACAGAGGAAGACAAAACCAAAGGTGAAGTCACCGTTAAAGTGCCAGCGCCTGAAGAAAGTAAGACGCTAACGGTTGATGCCAACATCAAAGACCCAGCAGGTAATGAATCAGAGATACTAACAGAGGATGTAGGTCAGGTTGATACCACAACGCCTGAAGCACCTGTGATCGAAGACATCACCAACAACTTTGATGATACTGGTAATGTAGAAAGCACTACCATTACGGGAACTGCCGAGCCAGGCAGCACGGTTGAAGTGAAAAACCCAACCACAGGCGACGTAGTTGGTAGTGGCACCGTTGGTGAAGATGGCAAGTTTGAAATTGTCGTGGAAGGTGGTTTAGAAGACGGTCAAGACTATGACGTCACTGCTAAAGATTCAGCGGGTAACACATCTGATCCAACCAAAGTGACAGGGGATACCACAGCGCCTGAAGCACCGACAGTGACCGAGGTGACCAACGTCGATACAGATGGTGATGGTCAGCCTGATGGCACCATTATCAAAGGTAGCGCTGAGCCAGGTTCAACGGTTACCGTTACTGACCCTGAAGGTAATGTGATTGGTGAAGCAATTGCTGATTCAGAGACAGGTGAGTATGAAATCACCACAGATCCTGCTGTTGCTGATGGTCAAGAAGTTGACGTGACAGCGACAGATGACAAAGGTAATGAGTCTGATCCAACCAAAGTGACAGGGGATACCACAGCACAAGCACCAACCCTAGCGTTGGAAAATGACACCGGTCTGAGTGACAGCGATGGCATCACCAAAGATGGCACTGTATTGGTAAGCGGCCTTGAAGAAGGTGCTACCTGGCAGTACTCCACCGACGGTGGTGACACTTGGATCGAAGGTACAGGCAACAGCTTTGATTTACCAGAAGGTAAGTATGCTGATGGCAAGGTAGTTGTACGCCAAACGGATGCAGCGGGTAACACCAGTGATAACGCTAGCTTAGGGGCAGTAACGGTTGATACTACAGCGCCTGCGCCACTGTTAGAATTGGCCGACGACACCGGTATTCCAGGTGATGGCATCACCAAAGATGGCACAGTAAATGTAAACGGCCTTGAAGAAGGTGCTACCTGGCAGTACTCCATCGATGGTGGTGCTACTTGGATGGATGGTGAAGGAGATAGCTTTATATTACCGGTGGGTACCTACACCGAGGGCGAAGTTCTTGCTAAGCAAACAGATGTTAGCGGTAACATTAGTGAAGGAAGCATCTTAAATGGTCGGGTTAGTGTGGTTGAGAATAGCCTTCTTGCAGCAGTAGACAATACCGAAGAGCTAGTCCTCGATATTGTTGCTACCAAGCGTGAAGCTACTGAAAGCGAAACTATTGCTGGCCAAAAAGTCGACAGCTTTGGCGTGGTTTCTGCGGGCCTAGGTGGTGTGGCTGATGCTGGTGTACTCGACTTTGCTAATAACGCCATTGAGTTAAATGTTGCCGAAGGCACCGAGCGCGTATTGGAACTTTTTGCTGGCGGCGGCGGCGTCTCCATTGGTGATACCTATAATTTAATCATTTACAAAGAAGATGCTTACGGCAACACCAAGTTCTATGATGTGTATGACGACTGGTTTACAGTGCCACTCTTAGGTCAAACTAAAACCGGTGAAATTAGCATTACCGAACCGGGTAAATACCACATCATGCTAAGCGCTAAAGCCGGTGTAAAAGTGATTGGTGGTACTCGCTTAGAAGTGAGAAAAGATACCGTAATGGATTACAACGAGTACGAAAGTGTGTCTGGGGTGCACCAAGGTAACGTGATAACCGATCTTGATCTGAGTGGTAAAGATCAAATCGATGAGCCAGACAACACCCGTATCACTAAAATCACGTATGAAAATGATAAAGGCACTCATGAGGTTGATGTACCTGCGGTAGGCTCCACTGTCATTCAATTGGCGCACGGCACCTTAACCATGTCTGCTAAAGGTAACTACACCTATAAGCTTAACGAGGGTGCTAATCCTAAGTTTGGTGCGCAAGAAAAAGTCACCTACACCATTACCAACAGTAAGACAGGTGACAGCTCAAGTGCTGATTTAACCATTAATTTAGTGGACAAACCCAGCAACTTAGTACCTGACAGCACTGTATGGCTTGATATGAAACCTGAAGCTAAAGAGATCGACATACCAGCTAAAGATAAATTGAGCTCTAAAACTTGGGCAGACATTCTCGGTGTGGGTTTAGGTATCGCTGACATTGGCTTAATTGCGATTGAAAACGGTTTAGAAATCAAGGTTGGTGAAAACCAAGTGCGCGATGTAACTTTCTGGGCCAACGGTGGTGCACCAGTAGCACTGGGTTACTCGCCTGTAGATTTAGTGATTTACAAAAAGGAAACCACTGCTAACGGTGATTTCTGGCAGCTGTATACCATCGAAGAAAACTGGTTTGGTATTGTAGGCGTTGTGGTGGGTGCGGGACGCACTTCTGAGGATAAAACCTTCCGCTTTGATGAAGGTGAATACAAAGCGGTATTGGTACCTACCACAGGTGGCGTGAATGTGATTCCGTCAACCACGTTGCGCATTCGTGAAGACAAATTGTACGAGTACGAACAAACCAACGCTAAGGTCGAAACTGATCTTGGGCTGGATGAAGGTGCTGTGGTGTACAGTGTGGATGGTGAACCATTGGCTGAGGGTAACAATATCATCCAAGGCCAATATGGCACACTGACCATTAATGCCGATGGCAGTTACAGCTATGAGTTGTACCAAAACATCGCTTATAAAGACATCGGTAACATGGAAACCTTCAGCTACAGCATTCTTGGTGCTGATAACAAGCTGTATAACTCCACCTTGAACATTGTGATCAACAACGTTCAAGCTAACGATGACTTCGGTGATGCGCGCTTTGGCTTAGATAACCAAGAAGCCTACGGAGGCTGGGAGGCCAGTGGCACCAAAACCGGCTCAGGCAATTCAACATACAGTTCAAACTTGATTGAGGTGCAGGCTAACCAAGTCTATGACTTAACCTTAAACTATAACCTAAACCCGTTTGGAGAGCGCGCAGATGAGTTTGTGATTCGTCTGATTGACGTGGTCACAGGTAAAGCGATTAAAACCTATACGCCAAATGTTAATGGCGAACAAGGCGAGCTGAGCTGGAGCTTAACCGAGGGACAGTACCGTGTTGAAGTGATCATTGATCCACGTCTCGCCAATACAGTACGCTACGATTTGAGTTTGCAAGGCACGATCACAACTTTAGATCAGTTCCAAGCAGAACAAGCCAACACTATAGTGGAAGAAGGTAGCTTGCTTGATAACGACACCTATAAAGAAGGCTCAGGCATTGCCGAGTTGGCCCACATTGAGGTGAACGGTAAGCCATTAGATATCGTGGTGAATGGGCAGTTTGATAATAACCTGTATAAGTTTATTACCATTGAAGGCGAGTACGGCACCTTAGTGGTGCAGCAAGATGGCTCTTACATATACACCACCCATGGTGATTCCTATGGTGTAGACGTGTTTGACTACAAGCTGATTTCCATTGCCGGTTCCAGTGACAGCGCTAAACTAACATTCAATGCTGGTATGAATGTCACCGGTTCGAAGTATGATGATGTGGTGATCAGCTCTGCTGCAGACGATAAGTTCATCATGGGTGAGGGCGCTGATACACTTGTCTTTAATAACCTCGGTGGCACTGATGAAGGCGGTAACGGTAACAATGGTGTTGACACCTGGGCAGACTTTGATGCTACTCAAGGTGATAAGATCGATATCACCGGCTTACTTGATGGTAATCAAACAGCCAGTAACATCGGTAGTTACTTAAAGTATGAAAACGGTGTGCTCATGGTTGATCGTAATGGTAACTCTGAGTTTGAGGATCTGCTTAAAGTGAACGCTACTGATATTGATGAGCTTTTGGATAGTATTGAGTGGCAAGCAGCAGTAAGTGGTAAGGTTGCCAACTACAGTATTAATACTGAAGATACGGTTTACCTTCCAGATACCTTGTTAGCTACCTCAGCCGAAGAGGATGATGTTCTAAGCTTTGAGGGTGCAGATCAGATGATTAGTCTAGCCGATATTATGCAACCTGATGTCATAGATATTAATGGTACTGGCGCTAACACCTTAAATGTAGCAGTAGAAGATGTTGATTCTGCTATCTATGTGAAGGGTGGTAGTGATGATACTGTTAATTTAGAAGGTAGTAACTGGTCCACTGTTGAGCAGACTACCTTAGAAAGCCATTTTTGACAATTTCCATCGGTGTACCCAGCTCATCTAAGGGCTGAACTTTGAGCACGTTTAGACTTTCAATCTCACTGACACCGGCATCGGCATACTTATCCAGCAGCGCATTGAGTACCGTCTGCGCTGTTTCGGAATACTTAGTAAAGTAATTGCGCTTTTTGACTTGGTTCGCACGCTCTTGACGGGTCAAAGGCGGCTGATCAAACACCACATGACAAATCATATCGAAGGGGTCCATATCTTGTCCGACCTCTTCTTGTAGCGCTTCCCAAATGATACCGGCATTGGCCAGCTCGTCTATCACTGTCTGCTTACGGTCGGCTTCATTCCAGCGCTTGATAAAGTCATCCATACTTGCAAACTGCTTGGTAAATGTCTTACGTGTATAGTCCTTAAATGACTCAGTCACCAGCTTGCCATCGGCATCATAATATTGGATACGCTGAGCAATGATTTGAACTGGGATACCCTGCACATGATATTTTTTTGCAGGCTCATTGGTCTCAGTGTCTGTGGACCCAAACGGGTCTGAGCTGCCGCCGAAAGTAGGATACTCAACACCTTCGTCCGACTCAAAGTCTGAATCAGAAGTGATATCATCGGCGCCATCGGGCACATCATGAATGAATGCATCTATATCTTCACTACCTTCTGTCACATCGCCAGAGGTCACAGTCATAATACGTTCAGGAATACCGTCAAATCGCTCATCAGCAAACAGCTCAGTGGCCTTTTTGAAGTCCATAATGGTAAACCACAGCTTACCGTACTTATCATTGATACGCGTACCACGACCAATAATTTGCTTAAACTTAGTCATCGACTTGATGTTCTGATCGAGGACGATAAGTTTACACGTTTGTGCATCGACACCGGTTGTCATCAGCTCTGAAGTAGTTGCGATAACTGGATAGGGGCGTTTGGGATTAATAAAGTTGTCCAGTTGTGCTTTGCCTATATTGTCATCTCCAGTGATGCGCATGACATACTTTTCATTCTTTTTAACCTGCTCAGGGTTACAGTTAATTAAAGCCTGTCGCATTCGTTCTGCATGATCAATGTCATTACAAAACACAATGGTCTTTGCCATAGGGTCGGTACGCTCAAGGTAGCTGGTGATGGTTTGGGCGACCAGCTGTGTGCGATCATCAATAACTAAAGTGCGGTCAAAGTCTTTTTGGTTATAGACACGGTCTTCAATTAACTCACCGTATTTATCCGTCTGACCAGCAGTGGGGCGCCATCCCAATAGGTCAACATCAAGATCAACACGAATAACTTTGTATGGCGCCAAAAACCCGTCTTCGATACCTTCTTTTAAGCTATACACATAGATAGGCTCACCAAAGTAGTGAGTGTTTGACACATCTTCAGTCTCTTTAGGCGTTGCAGTCAGACCAATCTGAGTGGCGCTACTAAAGTACTCAAGAATCTCACGCCAAGCACTGTCTTCAGCAGCACTGCCACGGTGACACTCGTCAATGACCACCAAATCAAAAAAGTCAGGCTCGACTTGCTTATAAGCTTTCTGACTCTCTTCAGGACCAGTAAGCGCTTGATATAGCCCTAGATGTATCTCATAGGCAGGGTCAACAATACGGTTAGTAATTTTGGTCATTGCTGTACCAAACGGCTGAAAGTCATTGATTAGCGTCTGATCGACCAATATGTTTCTATCTGCTAAGAATAGGATGCGCTTCTTGGCACGCGACTTCCATAACCGCCAGATAATTTGGAAAGCGGTATAAGTTTTACCGGTACCGGTCGCCATAACCAATAAGATACGATCTTGACCTTTAGAGATGGCTTCAATGGTTTTGTTAATGGCTTGTAGCTGGTAATAACGCGGGGTCTTGCCACTTCCATCATCGTGATAGTCTTGAGTAACGATAGGCAGCTGGGCCTGGGTAAAGCCTTTCCACGCACAGTACTTATTCCATAGCTCGGCTGGCGAGGGAAAGTCGTTTAATCCGATTTCGGTTTCAATAGCAGTTGTGCTGGTCTTATCATGAAAGATAAAGCCATCACCATTTGATGAGAATACAAAAGGCGCTTGCAAAAGGTTGGCATAGTCTAAGGCTTGCTGCATCCCTTTACCCATAGGGTGCTTATTAGCTTTGGCCTCAATGACTGCCAGTGGCAAGTTTGGCTTATGATAAAGGACTATATCGGCAGATTTAACGGTCTTACGCACAGCCATCTGACCACGAACAATTACCTTACCATCACGAAGCTTAACCTCTTCACGAATCTGGGTCATATCATCCCAGCCCGTATCTTTGACTGCAGGTAATATAAACTTACTGATGATATCTGCTTCACTAAGCGCTAACTTATCTAAACCAGCCATTATTCTGCATCCTTATCTTGCCAGCATATTAAGTTTATAATTTATATTATTTTATAGTGGTGCTTTATATCTTCTATTCTAATACAAATGTATCATATAGTAGCGGACTATCTTAAATTTACATCAAAAACTATATTAACCAGGATGTAATATTAATCTTGATGGTCATATACGTATCATGAGTCTGAGAGACTCAAAGAATAAGAAGTAGGGGATAACAGTGAGTATAACCAAAAATTTAATTACCATGGGTATGTCATTTGGAATAGCGCTAATAGCCAACGCGGCTAATGCTATGCTGACTTGTAATGACGTTAGCTATGGTAATAAAAACTATCATGAGAATATTGAGCAACTTGCGATAGAAGCTCGCCTACCTGGGAACTACTTTAACCGCTATCATGAAACTATTATTAGTGAGCTTTGCAAAGGCAAAACAGACGTTGCAGAGTCTTGGATTGATTACGGATATGTAAAAAGATCTGAAGTTGAAGGTATTAAGGAAACTTTAGGACTAAATAAACAATCTGCGCTAGGTTCTAGCTATCAGTACTCAAGCATAAAGTTCAGATATGAAATGGGATTGTCATCAGCTTTTTCAGATAATGTTGCTCAGTACTACACTAAAAAGCCTGCATCTAAGTGTGGGCAGTTAGCTAAAAGTGCTATCGAAGGGAATCCTAGGGCAGTTAAGACGTTGCAGAGCTATCCTAAGTACTGTATTTGGAACTACAAATAGGATCCGTTTCAAGCTCATTCGTTTTTTAGATATTAATTGTTAAACTGACAAAGGTGCTCTCAATGAAAAGAATATTATTGATTATTGTATTTAGTCTCATGAGTGTCACATCTAATGCAAAGCCTACAGATTTATGTGTGAGTATATCAAAAATGGCAGAAGTAATTATGTGGGCTAGACAAGAAGGATACTCGTCAGCTGAGATGATTGCGCTTACAGAACGTTTAGAGGGAAGGAATGCTGACTTGTTCTCGAAGCTAATGGAAGGTATGGTGATTAATGCGTTTGGTATTCAGCGTCACTTTTCAGATGAATACAAAGAGCAAGAGATTGAGGAGTTTAAATCGCAGTATTATATCAAGTGCTATCAATCGGCTAGTAAACATTACCCCTAACTCTATGATGTATGCTGAAAAAACCGTAGACAAAAACTTGGTAAACTAAAGAAGACAAATAGGAGTTTGCCATGACAAAGAAAGTTAAGAGATATAGTGAAGAATTTAAAGCAGAAGCGGTCAAAGCAATAGAAAATAATGGTGGCAATGTCAGTGCCACAGCAAGGCAGTTAGGGCTACCAATGCAAACGCTAGCTAATTGGCAACGGAAAGCTAATCAAGGTAAGCTCAAAGGTACTAAGCAGTACGATCCAGAGCTTGTTTCAGCCCTTGAGGAAATTAAGCGTTTAAAACGTGAACTAAAAACAGCGCAAGAAGAGCGTGAAATATTAAAAAAGGCCACGGCGTACTTTGCGAATGAGGAGCGTTAAAAAATAGTCTGGGAAACTGTTTTAGCGACGCAAGGCGAAGGGCTATGCCCGAAGTGACGGTCAGTAAGGTACGCCTTTATTGACCATCACAAGACTCAATTCAGTATCACAGCTATGTGCAAAACCTTTGATATCAAACCATCAAGCTACTATGACTGGACCAAGCGTGATATCAGCGCTCAGCAAATACATCGTAACCGCTGTGAGCTACTTATTAAAGCTGCTCACAGTGAGACTAAAGAGCGATATGGTTATCAGCGTCTACACGCACATTTAAGTGAACAAGGGCACGATGTCAGCAAGTATATGGTACGTAGTATCAAGGAAGAATATGACATCAAATGTAGACGTCATAAGCGCTTTAAAGTGACAACGGACTCAGATCATAACAAGCGAGTCTATCCTAATTTGCTTAAACAACAATTTGGCGTTAATCGTCCTAATTGTGCGTGGGTCAGTGATATCACCTACATCTGGACAGATGAGGGCTGGCTTTATTTAGCAGGCGTCAAAGACTTGTATACCAAAGAATTGGTTGGCTACGCTATCGATAAACGCATGAAAGCAGATTTAGCCTGTAGAGCCTTAAATAAAGCAATCAAGGATAAACGACCTAGCCAAGGGCTTATTGTACATTCAGATAGAGGTAGCCAGTACTGTAGCGATGATTATCGCACAATCATCAGTAAATACGGTTTTAAAGGATCTATGAGTGCTAAAGGCAACTGCTATGATAACGCGCCAATAGAGAGCTTCTGGGGCGTCTTAAAGAATGAGCTGGTATATCATCATCATTATAAAACTCGATTTGAAGCAATCAACAGTATCATTAAATATATCGAGTTAGATTACAATCAAGTCAGGATTCAGCAGAGTTTAGGTATGAGATCGCCAAGACAGGTTTGGGTTGATTTCTACCGTCAGGCTGCGTAATTAAAATCTCCCAAGTTTAGGTGTACGGATTTGACGGCAGGGGTCACTACTTCAGGAGCTGACACTTGGGATATCAGCACTAAACTGTTAAGAATTCAAAAAGGTCACATGATTGACATGTGACCTTAAAAAAACTCTCCTGACAGGTTGGATTATGTCTTAAGTAAGCAATCCAATAACATAACTATGCACTGATAGCACTATTCTTTATAAGCCTGCTAATCACTTCATCTTGTGTCATGCCAGCCTGATTACAGTATAGCTGCTCAACCTGGTTTAAAGCCATTCTAAGCTGCTTCTGTGATACTTGCACGTACTGTAGGGTAACGTCATCCGTTGATTTAGCTTCGCGGTGATTTAGCAGCCGCTTTAATACGGGGTAGTTGATATTCAAGCTGTTAGCCACGGTACCAAAAGTACGTCTTAAATCATGGGGCGTGATATACATTCCATTTATTTCACCGATACGCTTATAGCTGCGTGTTAAATCGGTTATCGGGCCATTTGTATTAGCCTGGCTACTTGGGAACACCCAGGGGCTACCATAGCTCAATCTCTTGCGCTCTTTAAGTATAGCAGTGAGTATTTTACCCAGTGGCATGTCATAGTCAGATCCATTTTTTGTGTCTTTAAACACTATACTTCCATTATCAAGATCAACGTCTGACCATTCAAGATTTTGGCCTTCGTTAAGTCTGACACCAGTAAGCATAAACATCAGCATAAGATCACGAGCATTGTTACTATGCGGTGATTGCATGTGCGAGCTTCTATCAGTGTAATTTATTAGTGTCTTAAAGAATTGACCTAGATGTTCTTCAGATACGTGTCTGGTTCGAGGTTTGATATTGTTCCAGTCCTTCTTAGCATTAAGTATCTTAATAGGCTGCTCTTTTATTATAAAATCTTCGTTCTCGTCTAAGAAGCTATCCCTACAATAATTCCAAACTGATCTTAACGCTCTCATAGTTGCATTGGCTTGAGCCTTGCTTCGTTCGCTCAACTTCTTGTGCTTCTCGCTAATCATCGCCTTGGTTATATCATTAAGCGGTTTATCAAGCCAGTCGCTAAGGTTGCCTAATATTTGTCTGTCATACGTTCTGATCGTTCCTTCTGCAAGCTCTGATTTCATTTCCTTGAAATAATTGTAAGCCTCAAGCAAAGTAGGGGCTTTAGGTGTATCATCATCTTCTGCTTTGGCCACATTCTCATGTAAGCCGTGGTAAGGATCAAGACCCTTGCGAATGTTGACCATCATAGCTGCAGCTTTTTCACGTGCGGCCGTTAATGTGATCAGCGGCACCTCTTCAACCAGGTCACGATGTAGTTTGCCGTTGATACGCCTGTTTAATATATATCGCTTACCAGTTACACCAACATATAAAGCAAAACCTTTCATAGTTTCGTCTGTGTAAATGTCACGGCCTTTTTCAGATACCTGAACGTTATCTATAAACGTCTTAGTTAGCTTAACTTTCATACAATTCTCCAAAACAACAACTAGCAACAATGATTGCGGTAGTTAATGCTATTTTTTTAATTCAAAGTATGCACTGCGTATATACCAGTGAAAAAACTTATACCAATTCCACAAAATAATATACAATATAACCAACTCAACAACATAATAGAATCATATGCCGAAAAAAACCCCTAGAAATCATAAACTCACAGACCACGATTTTCTGCAATTATCTAAAACAGAAGGCAAGGCCAGAGCGCGAATCAGACTGCTCATGCTGCATCAACTGAGTCAAGGTCATCCTATAGCGACCGTAGCAGAGAACTTTGGCTATAACCCTAGAAGCGTCTATACCATAAGAAGGAAATACTGGTTGCATGGTATCACTAGTGTCTATGACGCAGCTGGCAGAGGC
>NZ_FUGD01000136.1 GCF_900162815.1 Psychrobacter pasteurii
CAAGAGACGTCCGTCAAGGGTGCAGATATTAGTCAGTGGTATTATTGGCGTTGGCAAATAGAATCTTATTTTAAATTGCTTAAAAGTGCAGGACTTCAGCTAGAGTCCTGGTTACAGCAAAGTGGAGACGCTTATTTTAAGCGGTTGTTAATTGCCTCTCAGGCTTGTACGCTCGTGTGGCGTATTATGCAAGCATCTGATAAACAGTCACAAGAGTTTGCTTTGTTTTTAGTGCGCCTCTCAGGTCGGCAAATGAAACGCAGCAAACCAATAACCGCACCTGCTGTGATGGCAGGATTGTTCCAGTGGCTTAATTTTACCGAACTGGTAAATCATTATCCCCCTGACAAACTGCGTGAATTCGCTGATGCCGCTAGTAAATTTGTGTAGATACCTATGCCCTGAAGTGGGTGGTTTTACGGCGACCGGTGATAAAATAGCTAAAATACAAAAGACAGACCTAAGTCTGCCTTTTTATTGAATTTAACGGATTAAATTTAAGCATTAAGGCTTAAAGTTGAATCAAAATGCTTTAGACGTTGATAACGCTGTTCAACCAACTCTTCAGTATCCAACTGTTTTAACTCTTCTAGCTGCTCAGCCAATAGCTTCTGTAGACCTTCCATAACTGGCTTAGCATCAAGGTGAGCACCCTCCCCTTCATCAACGATAGCATCTATCAATCCCAGTTGATATAGATTGTCAGAGTTTAGCTTTAAAGCTTCAGAAGCTTCAGGAGCCTTCTCTGCAGTCTTCCATAAAATAGAGGCACAGCCTTCAGGAGAGATAACCGAATAAATACTGTGCTGCAGCATGTTGACCCTATCACCAACCCCAATAGCCAAAGCGCCGCCTGAGCCGCCTTCTCCTATAATGGTTACGATAATCGGAGTCTTTAAGCTACTAAAGGTAGCAATGCTTTCGGCAATGGCTTGAGCCTGACCACGCTCTTCAGCTTCTACCCCAGGGTAAGCGCCTTGAGTATCAATAAAGGTTAATACAGGCAGCTTAAAACGCTCAGCCAATTTAACTAAGCGAATGGCCTTGCGATAGCCTTCTGGATACGCCATACCAAAGTTATGGGCGATACGCTCACGGGTGCTGCGTCCTCGGTGTTGACCTATGATCATCACCGGCTGGCCATTAAATCGGGCCAAACCGCCAATCACGGCACGATCATCGGCAAACGCTCTGTCTCCATGAAGTTCATCAAACTCAGTGAACAGCTGCCCGACATAATCCAAAAATAAAGGGCGTTTCGCGTGTCTTGCCAAGCCAACGCTGTCCCAAACTGCACTCATGATAAGTCCTTAAAATATTATTATCGTTTTATTTATGGGTTAGATTAGAGTTCCTGACTAAGTTATGAGCCAGAGCTTTCTTGAACCACCGTCAACTCAACGCCCCATTTTTTGAACTGAGCGATGTCATCGTTTAAATCAAAAACAAGTAAGCCATATTCTTCAAACTCAGACTCAACTCTCACTTGCCAGTGATCTTTATCGATAATATTTAGCTTAAGATCGCTCTTGTCATGGTCATTGCGACTGCGATGCACCAGTACCGCTAAACGCAGTAGCAAACATAGATACACCAGATCTCTACCGCCAATGTCTTGTACTTGCTCTAGCATTTCTGACTTTAACTTACGGCGATGGTTACGCGCCAGCTGCGCCATACGTACTTGATCGACCTGTGAGAATCCTGGGATATCAGAAAACTCCAGCAGATACGAGCTATGATGGTGATACCCACTGTGACTAATAGCTAGACCAATCTCGTGCAGATAGGCTGTACGGCGTAGCAAGTCATTGTCTTCCCCGCTTAAGCCTAAAGCTTCATGAGTCTGCTCATAAAGACGCTCACAGCTTTTTACCACCCGTCTTGCTTGACGCTTATCAACTGAATAACGCTCTACTAAAGCTTGGACACTGCGGTCGCGCACATCTTCACTGGCAAAGCGGCCAAGCATGTCATACATAACCCCTTCACGCAGCGCCCCATCAGAGTAAGTCATGGTCTCAATACCAAGTACTTTCATAGCTGCTAGTAGGACAGACACGCCGGCAGGGAAAACTGCTTTTCGGTGTTCTTTCACCCCTTCTAAATCAATGTCTTCAACACGGCCAATTTTCAGCAGCAGCTTTTGTAGGTTTTTTACGCCTTGATAGGTAATGCGCTCTTGATCATCGGCCCAGCCTTTTGACACCAATACATTACGCACAGCTTTAATGGTACCACTTGAGCCGACCACGCTGGTCCACCCAGTTTTTTGATAAGTAGTACTGATGCGTAAGATTTCTTTGCGAGCATCGGCAATGGCTTCATTAAAAGCCTCTTCGGTAATATCGCCCGATTCAAAGAACCACTGAGTATAAGCCACACACCCCATCTGTAAACTTTCTGTCAATAGCGGGTCAAACTCTTGACCAATAATAAATTCAGTTGAGCCACCACCGATATCAATTACCAATCTTTTATCAATACTCTCATTGGTGTGCGACACGCCCAAATAAATCAGACGCGCCTCTTCTCGGCCAGCAATAATTTCAATGGGCTTAGGTAAGATTTCATTGGCGCGGCGGATAAATTCATCGGCGTTTTTGGCCTGACGTAAAGCGTTGGTAGCAACGATACGCAGTCTATCTGCTGAGACTGAGTCTAGTCTTCCCATAAAACGAGCCAAACAATCTAGCCCCCTTTGTTGGGCCTCTTCACTCAAGTATTTTCTTTCATCTAAGCCGGCAGCTAACTGAACCTTTTCAGACATAGAGGCAATTTTACGTACCTCGCCATGATCCAAGCGAGCGATAGCCAAGTGAAAGCTGTTAGAGCCAATATCAATGGCGGCCATTAGTTCGTTATTCGCTAGAAAATTGTTAGGCATAAGCGACTGTTTTACCTTAGGTTAATACAGATATGGGAGTGTGTGGATTTATTATTAAATATTAAAAATGCAGGTGTCGAATAACTTTCTATACCGGCATTTAGCACAAAATAAATTCATTAGCAGAGCTGTATTTTAACAAACTCTGCAGCCAAATTCGCTGACTGCTTACTAAATTAATTCAAAAGCCTTTGTCGATAAAGACGACCGTTCCTCTCATTAAATCACTTATGCTAAAAAGTGGCAAGCAAGCTTAAATTAATAATACTTTAGCCTCTGTTTATCTAGGATTACCACTTTGCTCCTTTTAAAATATAATATAATGTAATATAATATTTTTTTAATAACTTATGTGGGTTTTGAATCATAAGTTTGACTGTTGTACTTCTACTCTCTTATTAACCTTGTTTATTCTTATATAGCTAGGCATACCGCACTTTATAATTATAAAGAACAGAGGACTCGTCATGACTAAACTCAAATCAACTAAGCTGCCATTAGCCGCTTCTCTTATTGTGGCTTCTGCTTTATTTACCGTAGGCTGTAGTAACGACAATCAGGTCAAAGCCGTAGACCGCACCGAAGAAGCTGCTGCTCTTGCTAGAGTTAAAGCACTTGAAGCTCAAGCTAAAGCTCTTGAAGAGGGTATGCCTGAAGCCAATAGTAGCTTTGCACCCGTTGGTGATAGTGCAGCGGCCAGTGCCTCGATTAAGATGCCAGATGAGTCTACTATCCCAGATAATGAGCTGGGCGACTCTATTCGTCGTGGTCTGCACTTAGTAAACAACACTTATACCGAACTACCAGACCATGTGGGTAACCGCTTAAACTGCACCAGCTGTCACTTAGGTAATGGCTCTGAAGCTTACGCCGCCCCTTGGAATGGTTTAACGGGTATCTTCCCTATTTATCGCTCACGTGATGCGCGTGTTAACTCACTACAAGAGCGTATCAATGGCTGTTTCCAGCGCTCAATGAACGGTAAGCCCTTAGACCCTACTTCTGATGACATGAACGCGATGATTGCCTATATGGGCTGGCTATCACAAGGTATTCCAGTTGGTGTTTCTCCAGAAGGTCGTGGCTTTGTTAAAGTAAATAATGAGCTTGAGCCAAACCCAGAAAACGGTAAGCAGCTTTTTGCTGAAAAATGTGCGCTATGTCACGGTGACAATGGTCAAGGTCAGTATACAGAAGACGGTGGCTATATTTACCCTGCCGTAGCCGGTGCTGACTCCTTTAACGATGGTGCTGGTATGGCCCGTACTTATAAAGCAGCTGCCTTTATTAAAGGTAAAATGCCTTTTGGTCAGGGTAATACCCTATCTGACCAAGAAGCCGTCGATATTGCCTCTTACTTTACTCAATTAGACCGTCCTGTGAAAGCCAATAAAGACAAAGACTGGCCAAAAGGTGGCGCACCAAAAGATGTTCGTCGTTAATTGAACTGATAAACGATTGATCAAAAAAAACCATCCTATTAAGTAGGATGGTTTTTTATTAGCGTAACTGTTTCTTAGCGTAGCTCTTTTCTAAGGATTTTACCCACCGCAGATTTAGGCAGTTCAGTGATAAATTCATAGTACTTAGGCCGCTTGTAGCCAGTCATTCGCTCACGGGCAAAGTCTTGTAGCTCTTCAACGGTAAGCTCATCTGTAGAACCATCTTGCTTTTTGACCACAAAAGCTTTGGGCACCTCTCCGCTATGCTCATCAGCAACGCCCACTACAGCCACTTCTACCACTTTGGGATGTTCAGTTAATACCGCCTCAACTTCATTGGGATAAACGTTAAAACCTGATACCAAGATCATGTCTTTTTTTCTATCAACCAAGGTGACAAAGCCTTCTTCATTAACAAACCCTATATCACCGCTTTTAAAGTAACCATCCGCAGTAAAAGTGTCTTGGTTATCACGCTCCCAATAGCCGCTCATCACTTGTGGCCCTTTAATACATACCTCACCTAAACTGCCAACCTCGCACTCACTACCGGTATCATCTATCACTTTAATTTGAGTCAAAGACAAGGGCAAGCCTACTGTGCCATTAAAGTCGGTAATACTGGGCGGATTAAAGCTAATCACTGGCGAAGTTTCTGACATACCATAACCTTCGTTGATGGTCTGACCGGTAACCGCCTTCCACTGCTCGGCAATGGCTTTGATAATAGCCGTACCGCCGCCAATAGACAAATACAGCTCACTAAAATCTAGGCCCCTAAATTTTGGATGATGCAGCAGACCTAAGAATAAAGTGTTTACCGAAGGAATAACATTAGGCTTGTGTTTTTCAATGGTGTCCACCAGCCCATCCATGTCTCGAGGATTAGTCACTAGGATATCTTCCCAGCCACCATATAGGCTGAGCAGACCACAAACGGTAAAAGAGAAAATATGATACAGCGGCAAAGGATTTAATACCTTTACCTGCTGCTTGGCGCGATTTTCAATATCATCGCCAAAGCACTCATAGCACTGCAGCACGTTTGCTACCAGATTAAAATGGGTCAGCATGGCGCCTTTGGGCTTGCCGGTAGTGCCTCCCGTATATTGCAATAACGCCAAATCCTGCCGGCCAATACTCACAGGCTTAAAGTCAGATTGATGATAATGATTGATCACATCGGCAAACTTTATAGCCTGCTTATCCCAAGAAGGCATTAATGCATTACGCTCTTCCGCTCTGGGCTGTGAGCCAGTCAGCTGCTTTAATGCCAAAATATCATTGTCAGCCGAACTGTCACCGCTTAACGCACAATGCATCACCCAGTCTAGAGACTGCTTTACTTCATCCTCTAAATTTTGATAGGCACTGTCCATACCTTGAAGCACCACCAGTCCTTTGACCTTGGCATCGAGCAATTGATGGGCCAATTCATACTGGGTATACAGCGGGTTGACATTGACTAAGATAATACCCGCACGTAGGCAACCTAAGATGACCACCGGATACTGCAAAATATTGGGTAGCTGCACCGCAACGCGATCGCCTTTATTAAAGCCTTGTGCCTGTAAGAAGGCGGCAAAGCGTTGGCTAGCGATGTCAATTTGCGCAAAACTTAGGGTAACCTCGCCCATACGAAAAGCCGTTTTTTCGCTGTATTGACGGAGTTTAGGTTGGAGTAAATCGAGGACGTTATGAATGGCGTCATCAATGGGCAGGTCATAATTTAGACCATAGCGGGCACAAACCTCACTAATAGAGGTAGTAGAAGTACTCATGATATTGCTTCCTTGCAATACAGTTGGGAATAAAAAAGGTTATAAAAGTAATTAAAATAAAGCTTAGTTAACAGTAAAAAAGCCTTTTTATCCTATTCGCCACAGACTTATTTGTCAAAGCGATTAGAACAAAAAGGCTTAAGTTAGCTTGTGGTCACATCAGACCACAAGCCTTTGTAAAAAGCGGTTGATTGCTTTTTACACCAAACATTTATCACCAGTCGCCGTAAAACCACCCACTTCAGGGCATAGGTATCTACACAACTTAAAAAAAGCAAAAAAGAATGATAGAATCTTCCAGTATGGCATAGATAAAATGGATCTAGATACGAGGCTCATCAAAC
>NZ_FUGD01000065.1 GCF_900162815.1 Psychrobacter pasteurii
GGTTAGGTTTTGCGATAATATATTTATGAGCTGATTAAGGTTTGGCATAGTGTGGTTCGTAAGAAAAATTACTATTATGCCTTGTCCTTAGTCAGCTTTCTTGTTTTTTGTCGTGTACAGAGAAAACAGATATAAAATTTAATCGCTTTTGGCTCTAAGAGATAATGCGCTGTAAGAAAGCTTGAGTACGTGGGTGCTCGGATTGCTCAAACAGCTGCTCTGGTGGCCCTACTTCTACCACATGCCCATCTTCCATCAGCATGACCACATCAGCGACATTACGAGCAAAGTTAATTTCATGAGTGACCACCACCATGGTCCAGCCCTCTGAAGCCAGCTGTTGCATGGTCTTTAATACCTCTTGAACCAGTTCTGGATCAAGTGCTGAGGTTGGCTCATCAAAAAGCAGTAAGTCGGGCTCAATGGCAAGCGCGCGAGCAATACCTACTCGCTGCTGTTGACCGCCTGATAGCTGAAAAGGATATAAATCCACTTTATCAGACAAACCCACCTTATCTAGAAGCTGTAAGGCCTTTGCGCGAGCATCGGCTTTATTTTTACCTTGAGCAATGACCGGCCCTAGCATTAAGTTTTCTACTGCAGTTTTGTGCGGAAACAGGTTGTAGGACTGAAAGACCATGCCTGATTTTTGTTGTAACTTACGCATCAAGGCTTTAGAGGGTTTAGCACCAAAGTCTACCTTCAAGCTGCCATCATCAAACTCAATAACGCCCTGCTCAGGAACTTCAAGCGCATTAAGACAGCGTAAAAAAGTGGTTTTCCCTGATCCTGACGGGCCAAGTATCACCACCACACTGCCTTTTTTGATATCCAAATCAATGCCTTTTAGCACTTCATTGTCACCAAAGGCTTTATGGATGTTGGTTATTTTTATCATTGAGATATCCTGTATCTTGCGAGTGCGTGCAAACGTTATGCTTTAGTGTGCTTATGCTAGTGTATGAACGAATTTACTGCCCACTATTTGGCAACATAACGATCCAATCGAGTTTCTAATCGGCCTTGCAGCGTACTTAATGCCAGACAAATCACCCAATAAATAATGGCTGCTTCTGTGTATACCAGCATAAACTCATAGTTACGGGCAGTGATAATCTGGGCCTGCTTAAACATCTCAGTCACTAAGATTAAAGACGCTAAAGAGGTGTCTTTAACCAGACTAATAAAGGTGTTCGATAAAGGAGGAACAGATACCCGTAGCGCTTGAGGCAATACCACATGACGAAACGTCTGCAAATAACTTAAGCCGACTGTAGAGCCTGCCTCCCACTGTCCTTTAGGAATAGATAAAATAGCAGCACGTACTGTTTCAGAAGCATAAGCACCGATGTTTAATGAAAAAGCAATGATTGCGGCTGGAAACGGTTCAAGCTTAACGCCGATACTGGGCAGGCCATAGAAAATAATGAACAGCTGCACCAGCATGGGAGTGCCCCGAATGGCCGAGACATAAGCGCGCGCTAAACGATAAGCAATCTTATGCCACAACGCATTACGAGGAACCACTCGAATCAGCGCCACAACCAAGGCAATACACATGCCTAAAATAAATGAGGCAATGGCAAGAGGTATCGAATAGTAGATAGCCCCTTTAAGCATCGGCCAAAAGGATTGAATGACAATCTCTGCCCGCTCTGGTGACATAAATGGCAGCAGAGCAAGCAGACTTTTTATTGCTTCAAGTAATGAAGAAATCATCTTTTGGTAATGTCCGCACCAAAGAATTGCTGGCTTAGCTCAGATAAAGTGCCATCTTCATGTAACTCTTTCATGGCCGCATCAACTTTTGCTAGTACTTCATCGTTGCCTTTTAGCATAACGATACCCGCACCCGTTTTTTCTTCAGCAGGGGCAACCAGCTTCACTTCTAGATCACTGTTTGGGAATTTATTTAGGTAATCAAGAATGGCTAAGTGATCATTCAACGTCACATCAGCGCGACCTTGTTTAACCAGCTCAATGGCTTGTGCCATACCATCAACAGGAACCACTTCTGCTTCGTATTTCTGGGCAAGCTCACCATAGTTACTGCTTAATGATTGGGCAGACTTAAGACCCTTTAAAGATTCCCAAGAGTTATAGCGGCTATCAGATTTTGGCGCAAGAATGGCCGCGCCAGACCAGTTGTAAGGCTCAGCGATGTCATATTTAGCTTGGCGCTCTGGTGTGGTTAGGGCCACTTGGTTTGCCACCATATCAAAGCGTTTGGCATCAAGGCCGGCTAGCATGGCATCCCACTGAGTCTCTTTAAACTCAACCTTTACGCCTAGTTTATCAGCAACAGCGCGAGTCACTTCTACATCATAGCCCGTTAGGTTGTCTTGCTCATCGTGGTAAGTGTATGGAGGATATGTGCCTTCAGTGCCTACGTTAATTGTACCGCCATTGTTGATGCGGTTTAGTAGGTCTGATTCAGTTGCAGAAGTATCCGTAGCTTCCGTCTTATCTGAAGGCGATTGACCACAGGCAGCAACCAATACGGCTGTTGCAGCAACTGTTGTTATATTTCTAAAAGTGCGAAAGCTCATGGTATTTCCTCTAATTTAAAATAAAAGATAGTTATATGGTTTTTTATATCCATAGCTGGCTGAGAGTCCTTGATGGGACTTCCCTGTCCTGATTCAAGTAAATTTATCATTCCAAAATAGCATTAATATATCTCGTTTTGGCATGGCTAGTATCTAACTCCCTTGAAATCTACTCTACATTCTACCAAGATAAAGGGCTGTCAGGTCAAACATGAACATAAAAAGTACCTTTATAACCAATACTTTTAGCAGATGGCCAAAAAAAGACAAGTGTTTACTAAAAATTATTATTATAATAGCAAGCATTTGGTTATAATTGCTTAATATTTGTATAGATAAATTCATAAAATAAAAGAAGGTGTATAACACTAATGATTAGCTTATTTGATATGTTCAAGATTGGCATTGGTCCCTCAAGCTCACACACTATGGGGCCTATGGTCGCCGCTGGCAAGTTTATAGATGAACTGCTGCAGCAATACGACCTGTCTGATATTGAGCGTATTCAAGTTGACTTGTATGGCTCGCTCGCCTCGACAGGTAAGGGACATGCTACCGATACCGCTTGTATCTTAGGTCTCTTAGGTTTTAAAGCCGATAAAATTGATACCAATAAAGTCGACGAGTATCTAGCACCTGTACTAAACGAGCAACTATTAAATTTCGCTGGCAAGCAGGTTATCTCTTTTAATTATGATACCGACATCGTGTGGCACCCTCAAACTACATTGCCTCATCACCCTAATGGATTAAGCTTCACCGCTTATATTGAAGGTGAGATTGCTCTGGAAAAAAATTATTACTCAATTGGCGGCGGTTTTGTGGCAACTGAGGATGAGTACAGCTCAGAAGACACACAGAGCAGCAGTGAGGCAGATAGTGTCGCCATCACCAGCGATAGTAATGTGCCCTACCCGTTTCAAAACGGTAACGAGCTATTGGCTCAATGCAAAAAGCATAACCTTAGCATCAGTGACGTTATGATGGCCAACGAGCTATCCCTTCGTGATGAGGCGACAATTTATCAATACCTAGACGAAGTCTGGGAGGTTATGCAGCAGTGTGTTAAAAACGGCTGTAAAGGTGAAGGTATTTTACCTGGTGGATTAAAAGTAAAACGCCGAGCCAAAGACATGTATCGTCAGCTATTAGACGAGCTTGAGAGCCCAAAAAAGAGTGCCGATAAGCTAATGGCCATGGACTGGGTAGATTTATTTGCTCTAGCGGTGAATGAAGAAAATGCCAATGGCGGGCGTGTGGTCACTGCCCCAACCAATGGAGCGGCGGGTATTATTCCAGCTGTACTGCATTACTACCGTGATTTTCTGCCGCACTATAAGCAGCAAGGGGTTCGCGAGTTCCTACTAACAGCAGCTGCTATTGGCACTATTATCAAACAAAATGCCTCTATCTCAGGCGCTGAAGTGGGCTGCCAAGGCGAAGTTGGCTCAGCCTGTGCCATGGCGGCAGCGGGTCTGGCGCATGTCATGGGCCTGACCCCTTCTCAGTGTACCAATGCCGCTGAAATCGGTATTGAGCATAACTTAGGACTCACTTGTGACCCTATTGGCGGGCTGGTACAAGTGCCTTGTATTGAGCGTAACGCTATGGGGGCCGTTAAGGCCATTAACGCGGCTCGTTTGGCCAGTCGCGGTGATGGTGAGCACCATGTGCCCCTTGATAAAGCCATTGCTACCATGAAGGCCACAGGCGCGGATATGATGGATAAGTATAAAGAGACGGCCATGGGCGGGCTTGCAGTGCATGCTTATAACCCTGAGCAGCATGCGGATGGCAGCCGCATTGATGTGGTTGAGATCGGTGTCGGTTATCCGCAGTGCTAATATTAAACCCCTAAACAATATAACCATAAAAAAAGACCCGTCTTATATCAGATTGGTCTTTTTTATTGGCTAATGATGAGTCGCTAGCTTAAGCTACTGGCCATTCATTTCGTTATGAATTTGTCTTAATGTGTTCTCAAAATCTTGTTGCGACATAGCCCCAGGTATCGCATATTTATCATTGATCACAAAGTAAGGCACACCACGAACGCCTAGACTTGAGGCCTCTTGTTGATCGGCTATTACCTCTGCTTTAAATTCTTCACCCTCCAGCAAAGCCGCCACATCAATATCCAATCCCACCTTATTAGCAATTGAAATCAGCACCTCACGGCTTGCTAACTCCTTTTGTTCAATAAAATAGGCTTTATAGATCGCTTTTTTGAGCGAATCAGCAAGTTCAGGTGCATTTTGTTGCACATACTTGGTCAAGCGATGGGCATCTGTAGTATTGGTAAACAAGGTATCAGCATAATCAAAGCCTATGCCTTCCTCTGCTGCCAATTGCGATATTTTTTGGACTTGTTCCCCAGCTTGCTCATAACTGATGCCGTATTTTTTGGCAAAGCGCTCTTGAGTGGGACCTGCAGAAGTTAGCGGTGCATTGGGATCTAGCTGAAAGGCCTTTAATTCAATCTCGATTTTATCAGGCAACTCACCTCGTGACTGCAGCTGAGCAATGGCTTTGTCTAATCTAACCTCGCCGATATAGCAATAAGGGCAAGCATAGTCAGACCAATAAGTGATTTTCATAGTTTCTCTCTTTATTTCTCTCTTTGTTTTTCTCTTTACTCTTTCAACACTCTATAGACTATCAAATTAGTCACAGACTCGCTTTATTATTAAATCTTACACATAAAAAAAGACCAACCCCGAATGGGACTGGTCTTTTTTGTCTGTTAATGAGCTACGAGAGCCATTAACTAGCCATTGTTGCTACGACGGGCTGGGCGTGCTGGACGGCCTTCACCTGAACGAGCTGGGCCACTACGACGTTGTCCTGCTGGCTTAGCTGCTGCTGCGCCTGGCTTACCACCGCCGCCGAAACGACGACCTGAAGGCTTACCGCTTGGACGACCTGCGCCGTGACCACGTTTTTCGCCACTGGCATTGTCGTTAGACTTGCCACGGTAGCCACCGCCACCATTACCACCACGACGGTTACCAGCACCTGGTCCACCACGGCGATTGCCGCCACGACCACGTTTAGCGCCAGTACCTACCGCTAGGTCTTTGGTGTTTTTCTTAGGTTCCATGCCTTCAACTTCTTCAACTGACATAGTACGCTTCAAGTAACGATTGATGGCGTCAAGTTGTGGACGGTCATCAATGCTACAAATGTTGATAGCAATACCAGTACGGCCGGCACGACCACTACGACCGATGCGATGCACGTAATCTTCAGTTTGACGAGGAAGATCATAGTTAAATACGTGAGTGATACCACTTACGTCAATACCACGAGCTGCTACGTCTGTCGCTACTAAAATGGTAATTTTGCCGGCTTTCACATCATTGATGATGCGAGTACGCTTGGCTTGTGGTAAGTCACCATGTAAGAAGCTGGCTTTATGGCCTTGCTCTTTAAGACTCTTAGCTAAAGTCTCACAGCTACGCTTAGTAGCAGCGAATATGATCGCTTGGTTCACATCTTTTTGAGTTAGCAAGTTGTCTAAAAGACGGTTTTTGTGATTGAAGTCATCAGCATAATATACTGACTCATCAATGTGCTTGGTTTCTGCTTTAATCGCAATGCGCTCAGGGTTGTTGGTGAATCTGGCAGCAATCTTACCAACTGGGCCATCCCAAGTTGCAGAACACATAATGGTTTGACGGGTCTTAGGAGCCGCTTGCATTACTTTTTCGATATCTTCAGCAAAACCCATATCTAACATGCGGTCTGCTTCATCAAGAATTAGAATGTCTAATTCAGATAAGTCAATGCGACCTGAGTTCATGTGATCAATAAAGCGACCTGGCGTTGCGATAATGATTTGAACGCCTTTGTTAAGGGCACGAATCTGGCCACCGTAAGGGGCGCCGCCCACTAAAGGTACGCTGAAGATATTGCGAGTTTTTGAGCTATATTGACGAACGCTATCACTTACTTGGTTAGCAAGTTCACGTGTTGGTGTCAAAATTACCGTATGAATGGTTTTGTTGGTTGCTTTATCACGAATGATTTTATCAAGCATTGGCAATACGAATGCAGCAGTTTTACCACTACCTGTTTGCGCAGACAACAATAAGTCACGACCGGCTAATGCTGGCGGGATAGATTGAGCTTGAATAGGGGTTGGTTGATCGTAACCGGCTGCTGATAGAGCAGATAGAAGTTCAGGAGAAAGGTCTAAGTCTACAAAGCTAATGCCGTCTTCAGAAGGGGTTACGCCTTCAATTTCGTCAGCTGCGTTGTTTAGGATGGTGTCTAAGTTTGACATAAATGTGTGTCCATTAAGTTACTGCCACTATCAATTCGGCCAATGCTGAAGGCCAGTAGTGATCAGTTAAAGTTTTTTAGGTACAACACAGATAAGCGTAAATTAAGAAGTACATCCTATGTACAAGTTAGATACGTATTTTGATGGTTGTTACCGGTGAATCGTTAGCGTCAATAGCTTCTAATATCAATAAGTTATTAGAGAGGTTATTGGAAAGGCTAACAGCAAAATCATCGGCAACAATTATAAAAGGTGTCTTCTCCAGACGACAATTGCGGGCGATGTTATCAATCAGCAAGCGCGTAGTATAACACAATGATTTTAAATAGGTAGGTTATTTCAAAATTAATTAAAACAACCTACCTGTTTTATCCGCTATTTACCAATTAAGCTTAGTTAATTGGCTTTAGCTCTAACTCTACAGCTCTTTTCACAGCAGGTCTTGCAGCGATTTGCTTCGCCCAGCGCTGTACGTTGGTATAACTTGAAGCATCTAAGAACTCTGCCCCATTTTCATACAACTGATCCAATACCACCTGTCCGTACCACGCCCAAATAATCATATCAGCAATAGTGTAGCGCTCTTCCCCATCACCAATCATATACTCTGAATTGGCCAAATGCTTGTCTAACACATCCAGCTGGCGCTTGGTTTCCATAGTAAATCGATCAATAGGATATTGCATTGGGTACGGCGCATAGCTAAAGAAGTGGCCAAACCCGCCGCCAACATAAGGAGCACTACCCATCTGCCACATGGTCCAGCTTAAACAAGCCGCTCGCTTGTGTGCATTGTCTGTGGCCAGAGGGATAAATTTCTCAAACTTCTCAGCCAAGTACATCATGATCGCCCCTGATTCAAAGATATGGACAGGACCTTCTTCATTTGAGTAATCCACTAAGGCGGGAATCTTAGAGTTGGGGTTAATGGTCACAAATTCTGAGCCAAACTGATCGCCTTCCATAATATCAATCTTGAAAGCGTCATACTTCGCACCTTCCACTCCCAATTCGGCCAACTCTTCTAGCAGCATATTGATTTTCACGCCATTAGGGGTGTTTAGCGAGTACAGCTGTAGTGGGTTTTCACCTTTAGGTAGCTTTTGTTTATGACGAGCGCCAGCGGTAGGCTTGTTAGTATTGGCAAACTTTCCTCCATTGCCTTCTACTGGCTTCCAAACTTTTGGTGGGGTGTAGTCATTGTTGTTAGTTGTAGTGTCTTTATTCATAGCATCTTGTGTCATAGTAAATCCATTGGTTTAGTTATTGATTAAGTTGTCTTTATTGTTAGTGGCACTTAGTTAGTGCAATGATTAGAAAAAGTATTTTTTGCGACAATGGCTGTCATTATATAGCCTTTCTTCAGTCAGTTGAGTATGAGTCTATTTACAAATGGGTGTGAATGAGTAAAGAGTCATAAAACCTGCTGTTTATCTTTATCGTCTATCTTTACTGTCTATAGTTAGTCGCATCAGGTCATGAGTGGTCGTAGATTCTCAGCAGTAGAGTTGCTATGCTCAAAAGCTGTCAATTAATAAAAAATCAAATAAAGACAGTACACCTAAAGCAAGTACAACATTTGGATTAAGGATAATCTTTTATGCACAGCTTTAATTTTAAAACTAAAAAACAGTCCTATCCTGTCAAAGTCCGTATCAACGAACCTAGCGACAGTCAAAATAATAACTTAAATATCACCTTGGTGCTAATGACTGCCATTGGTGTGCCTCTCAGAAAGTATCGTACGTTCATAGACGCACTGACGCAAAAGGGCTTCACTGTGGTAAGCGCAGACTATCCTTGCTGTGGTGAAAACCGACCGCATATCAAAAGAGGTGTCGACTATGGCTATCGCGACTTGGTGGTTAGTTTCATACCTAAGTTGATTGACGTAGCAAAACAGACCACACCTGATAACCAAATTATATTGTTCGGACACAGCCTAGGTGCTCATATCGCCAGTCTATATTGTGCCACAACCGACTTTGCGATGGTCGGCGTGGCTACTGGCAATATCCATTATAAAAACTGGAAAGGCTTCGGAAAAATTAAGATATTAGCTGCCATTGTGACATTCGAGCTACTTATTCGGGTTTATGGCTATTTACCAGGTTATAAGGTTGGGTTTGGTCATAGGGAGGCTAAGACCTTGATGAAAGATTGGCTGCACACTGCCAAAACGGGGCGTTATGACTTTATGAGAAAGTCGTTAAATACCGGTCTTGGACGCGGCTTGTTTATCAACATTGTGGGTGATGACTTTGCACCATATAAATCTACCAAACGGCTGTCTAAGTTATGTGCTGACTCACAGCTAAATAAAGTGAAGATTGACCCCTCACTTAAGGGTAACCCACACAGCGCTTGGCTAAAGTCGCCTAATGAGATCATTGATGAGGTATATAAAAATCTAGATTTTTTTGTAGATTAGGATTAAAAAATCAGGATTTTAGGTGGCTAACATTAACACTAAAAAGTTTAAGCCGTCTTCATGATATTATAGACGGCTATTTTTTTAGTTCATTGAATAAAATTATTCATACTCCCTCTTCAAACCTAAATCTTTAGGTCCTTATATGCCCAATAAAGAAAAACCAAATAACTCTTCGGCGGATGCTCCTTCGCCTGCGCTAGATACAGAACCCAAAGTTAAACTCTCGCCACTGCAGTCCAAATATTTACCCTATGTACTGGCAGTGGCTTTGTTTATGCAAATCTTGGATGCCACCATCCTTAATACAGCTCTGCCCGAGATGGCTTTAGCCTTAGGAGAGCCCCCACTACAAATGCAGTGGGCGGTAATTAGCTATGCCCTAACTTTGGCCATATTCATTCCAGTTAGTGGGTTCTTAGCCGATAAATATGGCACTCGAAAAGTCTTTTTAAGTGCCATTATTTTATTTAGTATCGGTTCAATATTGTGTGCCATGTCACCAAACCTAGATATGCTAGTTGCATCGCGGGTGGTGCAAGGTATTGGCGGGGCTATGATGACTCCGGTAGCTCGCTTAATCTTAGTGAAATCTTATCCGCGAAATCAGCTCCTGACCGTGATGAACTTCGCTGTCATTCCAGCATTGATTGCTCCGCTAGTTGGGCCACTGGTTGGTGGTTATCTGGTGCAATATGCCAGTTGGCACTGGATTTTTTTGATTAATATTCCGATGGGCGTCTTGGGTCTTATTATGGGCTACAAATTAGTCCCTGATATCAGAGAGGCCGCTGGCAAGTTAGATTGGCTAGGTTTCGCTCTTTTTGCCATAGCGGCAGGCTTGCTAACCTTAGCGGTTGAGTTTTTATCTCAGCCAGGCGAGGCACTGCCTGGTATTACCATGTCAGCCATCGCCTTAAGCTTGCTGTTTATTTATGTGCGTCATGCCCGTAAAGCAAGCAACCCGATATTTCCTTTGACCCTATTTAAGGTGCGTACCTTTAGAATTGGTATCACTGGTAACTTATTTACCCGTCTTGGTATCAGTGCTGTCCCCTATTTGCTACCGTTATTGTTTCAGGTAGCTTTCAAATACACTCCCTCGCAGGCAGGCTGGTTATTAACTCCGATTGCAGTGGGTGCTATGGGCATCAAGCCTTGGGTAAGCAAGATTATTCAACGCTTTAGTTACCGCAAAGTCTTGGTTGCTAACACCACTTTGCTAGGTATTTTAATCATTCTTTTGGCACAATTAGATGCCTCAATTCCTTGGTATTATATTGCCCCACTATTGGTGGTTATGGGCGCTTGTAACTCCATGCAGTTTAGTGCCATGAACACCATTACTATTGGTGATCTTGAGGGGCCTCAGACCAGTAGTGGCAATAGTTTAATGGCCGTCAACCAACAGTTGGCCATAAGCTTTGGTATTGCGTTTGGTGCGGCCATATTGACAGTATTTAGCGATAGACTCAATTTTGAAGTCGTGAGTGCTTTTAACGCCACTTACTATGTATTGGGTATCATCACTATCATATCGGGATTGTCATTTTTACGATTGAAACCTGAAGATGGCCGCGGCTTATATTAAGCTGTACTTTTTTATATTTAAAAAAAATTAATTGAAAATGTCCTATAATAGGGGGAAGGGAGCTCCCCCTAAGACAGTCTATATCGGCCATAAAAACCATACTTTTGTTAATAAATGCTGTATAAAACATGCATAGCCTTTAGTAATGACTGAACACAAAAATATAAAAAAATGTTGAATTTATCACAACATTAGAGTATTTTTTTATTGCAACATCCATGTAATCTAATCTGATAAGGACAGGGCCTATGAGCATGCAAGACGTCATTGAACGCATTGAAGAACGCTATCCACACCAACCTGAATTCATTCAAGCGGTAAAAGAGGTAGCGAGCACTATTGACGTTGTTTATGATCGCGAACCACGCTTCGCAAAGCATAAAGTATTTGAGCGCCTAACCGAGCCTGACCGTATTATTAGCTTTCGAATCAATTGGGAAGATGATGAAGGCAATATCCAAATCAACCGTGGTTGGCGTGTCCAATTTAGCAATGCCTTAGGTCCCTACAAGGGCGGCATTCGCTTCCACCCTACTGTAAACGAGTCTATCCTAAAATTCTTAGGCTTCGAACAAATCTTCAAAAACGCACTAACCGGCCTACCTATGGGCGGCGCAAAAGGCGGTTCCGACTTTGATCCTGAGGGCAAATCAGACAGCGAAATCCGTCGTTTTTGTTATGCGTTTATGCGTGAACTTTACCGTTACATTGGCCAAGACATGGATGTTCCAGCCGGTGATATCGGAGTAAGTGGCAAAGAAGTTAGCTACATGTTCGCGATGTATAAAAACCTAACCAATGAATACAATGGGGTGCTAACTGGTAAAGGTGTTGGCTTCGGTGGTAGTTTATGCCGTTCAGAAGCAACAGGTTATGGAGCAGTTTATTTCTTACAAAATATGCTAAAAGCTCATAACGACCGAATGGAAGGCAAAACGGTATTGGTATCTGGTGCCGGTAATGTCGCAGTTCACGCGGCAGAAAAAGCGATTGCTTTGGGCGCTAAAGTAATCACTTTGTCAGACTCAAAAGGTACTTTATACGATGAGTTTGGCTTCGACCAAGAGAAGCTGGATTGGGTGAAAGAACAAAAAGCCAATCGTCAGCCATTATTTGAGTACCACAGAAAGTTTGGTGGTAGCGGTGTGTGGTTACCAGGTCAAAAACCTTGGCAATTTGATGGTGACATCGCTATCCCATGTGCTACTCAAAACGAAGTGACTGCCGCTGATGCTGAAGCCATGTACAATCATGGTATTCGCTATGTAGTTGAAGGCGCTAACATGCCTCTTGATGCCGATGCGATCGACTTTGTTCGTGAAAACAAAATGCGTTATGCGCCAGGTAAAGCAGCTAACGCTGGTGGCGTGGCAGTATCTGGTTTAGAAATGTCACAAAACTCAGTGCGTCAATACCGTACTTTCCAAGACGTTGATAAGCAGCTACAAATTATCATGAGAAACATCCATGATGACGCTGCACAAGCTTCTGAAGAGTATGGCTTTAACCAAGATGGCTGTATTGACTATATGTCAGGTGCTAACATTGCAGGCTATAAGCGTGTGGCCAATGCTTTAGTGGCTTACGGTATCTTGAACTAAGCAGCTATTAATGAACTAGGCTTAGACTTGGCTAATAATAGCTTGCTAAACAAAAAGGGTGGACTGGAAAACAGTTCACCCTTTTTTTGTGTTTTTAATTTGGTGCGTCTTGAATATGTGCATCTTAAATAAAGGTTATTTGATAATCGACAAAATCTCTAGCGGTAACTCTATGGTTTCCAAAATAACCTTTAACGGTATGACCCCTACTTCAGCTTGAGTCTTGACCCGTTTGTCTTTCACTGAATATATTTTGGCAGCCAACCCTTTATCTAGCTTAACGCTGCTATTAATAGGATTCAAAGGCGCATACATACCGCCTTGTAACTGCAGCTGACAGTTATTAAACGAGGTATTAGAGCAAAGTTGGTTTAATAAGGCACGTTGCTGAGTACTCAAAGCGTCTTTTTTGATATTTTGAGTGTGCCCATAACGAAAACTTAAGGTGATATTGACACTGTTATCTGGATAACGGTTGATTAAAATCGGCTGATCAATCGTTATATCTGTTGCAGACAACTGCGAGACTAAATCGAGGCCCTCGTTACCCGTGGAAATAAGATAAGAGTAATTGTCTCCCACGAGCACACTGCCCTTTTGTCTGATTCCATTATGGGTGGGATATCCGATATTGCGAATTACTTCTGATGTCGCTGCCTGTTCTAGAATCTGTGAGGAGTTAACGGCGGGATGATAAATAGAATTACCACAACCCACTAAAACTAGGCTACTTAGACTCAGCCCTCCACAAAGAGCAATTTTTACGCAGCAACTTTGAGACAGCATTGGATACACACTCCTAGCAAGCTTAACTATTAGATTGAGTCTTAAAAGGCTCAGAGAATTGCAGAATAACGAAGCCCACGATAGATAGGATGATGGCAATCTCATAGCGGCCCGTAGCCACAGAGATACCTATGGCTGCCGTGTTCCATAAACTGGCTGCTGTTGCCGTTCCTTTAGCCCCTTCCTCGCTTTTGAAGATAGCGCCACCGCCAATAAAGCCCATACCGGTGATAATGGCATACATAATCCTGGCTTCAGCATCGCCTTTATATATATCCATTCCAACTAACATAAAAGCACAGGAAGCAATGGTTACTAGCGGAAAGGTTCTAAGCCCTGCCCCACTATCCTTCATTTCTCGGTTCAATGCGATGGGCAATGACAGCATAAAAGCAATAAACAGCTTAAATAAGTGATAGCCCATCAATTGAAAATTGATATCTAAATCTAACATATCCGGCCTCCTTTCCTGATCTTGTTAATACCCTTATTGAACAAGATAGTAACGAAAATCAGGGGGTTAAACCGTTTAGAGTCCGTTAACTTTTAGCTTATTTGGTATGGATTTTGCTTTCTGGCCTTTGTAATTATCGTAAATTCTGTTTTATAAGATGAGTTTTGCAAAGTGGTACTGAGTTTGATTCTATTTGCTTAGGCTATTTTATATCTTATAACTATAAGAAGATATAGACCTAACAAACAGGCCTACATCTCTTTTTGATTAACGCGCTTCATTAGCTCTTCTGCGCTCTCAACCCTTTCTGAGTATCTATCAACCAGATAGTCGGCTTGGTCGCGAGTTAATAGCGTAAAGCGCATCAGCTCTTCCATCACATCGACGATACGCAAGTAAAACCCTGAAGGCTTCATACGTCTCGTCACTGTGCCATCTGCCTGCTCTACTTCTTCAAACTCTAAGAAAGCTTTGGTGACAGAAGATTGGTTTGGAATGGTGATCATGCGCATCCAGCGTCCTAAGACTCTAAGTTGATTCACTGTATTAAACGATTGTGATCCCCCACATACCTGCATTACAGCTAAAGTCTTGCCCTGAGTTGGGCGCACTGCCCCAAGTGATAGTGGTATCCAGTCAATCTGTGACTTCATAATGCCGGTCATTGAGCCGTGACGCTCAGGAGAGCACCAAACCATACCCTCACTCCACTGTACGAGCTCACGCAGCTCAGCAACTTTTGGGTGAGTAACCTCTTCACTGTCTGGTAGTGGCAGACCTTCAGGATTAAAGATCTTAACTTCAGCGCCCATAGCCGTTAAGATACGTGCGCACTCCTCTACCACTAAGCGACTGTATGACACTTCCCGTAATGAGCCATACAGCAGTACAAATTTTGGTTTATGAGTAGACAGCTGGCGTTTAAAGTCTTCAATATGAGGTACTTTAAACTGTTCTGGGGCAATGTTAGGTAGGTCGCTAAGGTCGGCTTGTGAGGAATTAGTCATAGTTATCTTCTTTGAAATTGGTTAATTAAGTAAGTTTTAGGGTTTTAAATAGGTTTATTTCTATTTGCTTAGGCTATTTTACTAAATCTAATAACTCCTGCTTACGCTCTGATTCAGGAAGCTGTGCCACTTGCCAAAGCTGCAATACTCGCGCTTCTATGGTGGCAATGGCTTGTTCAAAGTTGGCCTTGGTTTGCTGCTCATCTTCGGTACTTTTTGAGGGATCAGCCAGACCCCAATGAAGCTTAGTTAAGCCTGGCAAACTGCCTAACCAAACAGGACAGGTCTCGCCAGCCGCATTATCGCAGACGGTAATCAGCACATCAGGCTCAAAGCCCTCAAGGTACTGTTTATCGTCCCAACTGTTGCTAGTTAACCCCTCAATGGGATATCTCGCCTCATCAAGGTAACGTAAAGTTAAAGGGTGCACCTCGCCTGCTGGTGTACTGCCCGCACTCTTAGCAATAATTCTAGGCTCACTGCCCTGCTCAGTGTTATTAGCGGCATAATGATTGGTAATGGCTTCAGAGAGCACACTACGGCAGCGGTTATGAGTGCAGATGTACAAAATATTTAAGGGCTTCATAAAGTAGTTCGCTTATTAAGTGGCTTAATGGATTTAGATTTTATTTGCTTAGGCTATTTTATAAAACAGGTTTGTTATTATTAAATTTAATAATGGGACATGTTAGCCGACACTAACTTATTACCGGCAACCATAATGCCAATGCCGTTAAAGTGGCCAGCAGCACAGGGACGGTTAAGATAACCCCCACCTTAAAGTAATAACCCCAAGTGATAACCACCTCTTTACTTGCCAGCACATGCAGCCACAGCAAGGTAGCCAGTGAGCCAATCGGAGTAATCTTCGGCCCCAAGTCTGAACCAATGACATTGGCATAGACCATCGCCTGGGTAATGGTATCAGGCTGAGTGCTATCGGCAATAGCCAAAGACTGAATCAGCACTGTGGGCATATTATTCATAATAGAAGACAGGCCTGCTGACATAAAGCCAGTACCAATCGTAGCCGCCCATAGCCCCTGCTCACCTAACGCATTTAGTGCCACAGTCAAATAACCGGTCAGCCCTTCATTCTTAAGCCCATACACCACCAAGTACATACCAAGGGAGAACACCACCACTTGCCAAGGCGCTTCTTTGAGCACATTAGGCACAGACAACTTATGATTAATCAGCGCGGTAATTAACAAGGTAGCCGCCCCTACTCCCGCGATGGCGCTAATAGGAATCCCTATCGGCTCTAGTACAAAAAAGCCTAGTAATAAAGCGGCCAGTACCAGCCAGCCCATATAAAAGGTCGCTGGGTCTTTAATAGCGCTAACAGGCTCAGGCAAGCTATCGACATCATAGCTGCTCGGGATATCTCGTCTATAAAACAGATATAGCACCAACAAAGAGCTCAGTACCGACACCAAGTTTACTGGGATCATAACTTGAGCATAGCGATCAAAGGGAATGTTAAAGAAGTCGGCAGAGACAATATTCACTAGGTTTGATACCACCAAAGGCAAACTTGCGGTATCCGCAATAAACCCAGCCGCCATGATAAAGGCCAAGGTCGTCGCAGGCGATACTCGCATCTTCACAAGCATGGCAATCACAATGGGCGTCAAGATAAGCGCCGCCCCGTCATTGGCAAACAGTGCGGCTACCACAGCCCCCAATAGCACGATAAGCACAAACAGCTTATTGGCATTGCCCCCACCAAGACGGGCCACGTGTAGCGCAATCCACTCAAAGAAACCGGCCTGATCTAATAGTAGGCTGATGATAATAATGGCAATAAAGGCGAAGGTGGCGTTCCAGACGATATCCCATACTACTGGAATATCACCCAACCCGATCACGCCAGTAATAAGCGCTAATATCGCTCCTAAAGTGGCACTAACCCCAATCCCCAAGCCCCGCGGCTGCCAGATAACCAATATTAGAGTAAATATAAAAATTAAAGCCGCAACGAGCATAATAAGGTCTCTATTTAATAAGTTGTCAGTGTCAGTCTATAAATAAAAAAATGAGCAAATAGCTCAATAAACCAAAAGTCTAAAACATGGACTATGAGTAACTGCCCAGCTAGTAGTAATATTAAGCCTATTGATAAATAAATTTTTAATACTTATATTGGTAATAGGCTAAGTACTAATAATTACAATAAGGAGCTGGATTATGACTAGCATCAATAAGGATTCCATTAATAATACCGCCACACGTAATGAGCGCGAGCCTGAAGCATTCAATGAAACCATTTTAGCCTGTATCGATGGCTCTAATGTGACACAGTCTGTTTGTGATTATGCAGCTTGGTATGCCAATGAGTTAAACCTACCCGTAAGCCTGCTGCATGTCATTGATGTTCCCAAATCCTACCGCCACGATTTGAGCGGTGCTATCGGCATGGACAGCCGTCATAGCCTAATGCAGGAGCTGACCACACTCGATGAGCAAACGGCGCGTATCGCTAACCAACATGGGGAAGCCTTGTTACAAGATGCCAAAGCGCACATCTTAATCTCTTACCCTCAGGCCAATGTCTATAGCCACCTTCGCCGCAGTAAGCTGCTACCTGCTATCGAGCACCATGTCGATAAAAGCCGAGTTATTGTCTTAGGTCGCCGAGGTAAAGACCACCAAAACGATTACGTCAATATTGGTAGTCAAATTGAAAGCGTGGTGCGCGCTGTCAATCGTCCGATCTTAGTTTGCTCTGATGGCTTTATTACCCCAGAGTCGTTTATGGTAGCCTTTGACGGTAGTGAAACCGCAAAAAAAGTGGTGGATATTGTTTGCGAAAATAACATCGCTAAAAACTTAGTGGGCCACATCGTCATGGTCGGCCACAAAGACACAGTTAACGAGACCGAGCTGTATAAAGCACAAAAGAAAATGAGTGACGCAGGCTTTAATATCACCGCTCACTTTATCGACAGCACCAAGATGGATCATGCTGACGTGGTCTCTGCCTTAACCGCGTTCCGTAATGACAACAACATCAGTATGTTCGTTATCGGAGCTTATGGTCATTCTAAATGGCGCCGCTTCTTCGTGGGTAGTACCACCACTAAGTTATTAACTAAGACCACTGCCCCTGTAATACTTCTACGTTAAGGTGTTGCTACGTTAGAACATTACTACGCTAAAGCGGTCATATTAAAAATAAAAAAAACCTGAGCCAGTCTCAGGTTTTTTTGTTTTAGCAGTAATAAGCAGCGATAATAAGCTTTGATCATTATACCAAATCTAAGAAGTCTGCCACAAACTCACTTGAAGGATTGGCGATTAGCTCTTCTGGCGTGCCAATCTGTTCTACTGAGCCATGGTTCATCACCACAATCTCATCAGACACATCGCGCGCTTCTTCTTGGTCGTGGGTTACCATGATACTGGTTACCCCAAGCTCATGGTGAATGTTCTTCAGCCAAGTGCGTAGCTCTTTACGAACTTTGGCATCCAAAGCCCCAAACGGCTCATCTAATAACAATAACTTCGGCTCAACCGCTAAGGCACGGGCTAGAGCGATACGCTGACGCTGACCGCCTGAGAGTTGGTGCGGATAAGCATTGGCTAAGGTTGGTAGTTGAACCAGCTCTAATAGGTAGTTGACGCGTTTTTTGATATCGGCATTGCTAGGACGGCGATCCTTAGGCAGTAGTTTTAAGCCAAAAGCGATATTTTCAGCGATGGTCTTATGACGAAACAAGGCATAGTGTTGAAACATAAAGCCAATTTGACGCTTTTGAACCGGAGTATCAGTGACATCGACACCGTCAAATAAGATATGACCTCTATCGGCATACTCAAGGCCGGCGATAATACGCAGTAAGGTGGTCTTACCACAGCCTGAAGGACCTAATAGCGTGGTTAGCTTACCGGTAGGCACAGTCAATGAAATGTCTTCTAGGGCCACGAAGTTACCAAAGCTTTTATGGACGTTTTGAATATCGATGCTCATGTTTATACTCTTTATTTTTTAATAGGGTCAAATCAAATTTGGGGCGAAATACGCAGCTTAAGAATTACTGTTGCCTGAGACGGTAGCGGCTTTAGGCTTAGATGAATTCACCACAAGCTTCGGTGCCACAATGGCCTCACGATCAATGCCTTTGGCGTATTTACGGGCCTGCATCTTACTCATGATTTGCTGAACGACTAGCGTTAATAACGCCAGACCAGCCAATAAGCTCGATAAAGCAAAAGCGGCGGTAAAGTTATATTCGTTATAAGCAATCTCAACCAATAGTGGCATGGTATTGGTCTCACCGCGAATATGCCCTGAGACCACACTAACTGCACCAAACTCACCCATAGCACGAGCATTGGTTAGGATAATGCCGTATAACAGTGCCCATTTAATATTAGGTAGGGTCACATGCCAAAACACCTGCCAGCCTGAAGCCCCTAGCGTTAACGCTGCTTGCTCCTCACTATCACCCTGAGACTGCATTAAAGGGATGAGCTCACGAGCAATAAACGGAAAGGTTACAAACAAAGTGGCTAGAACAATACCCGGTACCGCAAAGATAACCTGAATACCCATAGACTCAAGCCAGCCACCCACGGTTGAGTTAAGACCAAATAACAGCACAAACATTAGACCGGCAACCACAGGAGATACCGAAAATGGTAGATCCAATAAGGTCGTTACCAACTGTTTGCCTTTAAACTGATAGCGGGTTACAAGCCAAGCAATGGCCAAACCCATGACAATGTTAATCGGCAACACAATAGCTGCGGTAATCAAAGTTAGCTTGATGGCCGCTAAAGCTTCAGGCTCAACCAAAGCTGCCAGATACAAGTCCCAACCGCCTTTAAAAGCTTCATAGAATACGGCCATCAGTGGAATGACCAACATCACAACCATAAACACCGAAGCGACACCAATAAACAAGGCGCGCACCCAAGGCGCATCGCGAGTAGCGGCATTGTCTTGATAGTTGTAATTATTAGAGATTTGCATAATGCGGTCCTAATTTTAAGTATTCTAGGTTTTCAGTTGGTACCAATCGTTGGTTTTAAGCTGGGTCTTTGGTCTTGGTCTATATTAATTAATTTGCTAGGTCGGCTTACTTAGCCCCAACACGGCGCGATAAATGCCACTGTAATAAGTTGATAGACAATAAGATCACAAAAGAAATCATCAGCATAAATAACGCCACTGCAGAAGCCCCTTGGATATCAAACTGCTCAAGCTTACTAATAATGATCAGCGGCAGAATCTCTGACTGCATAGGGATATTACCGGCAATAAAGATGACCGAACCATACTCACCAGTGGCACGAGCAAACATCATGCCGGCTCCCATCAGTAGCGCAGGAAATAGCTCGGGCAAGATAACGGTACGAAAGGTAGTCAAACGATTGGCACCCAATACCGCGGCCGCTTCTTCATACTCTACTGACAGCTCTTCTAATACCGGCTGAACCGCACGTACAATAAAAGGAAAACTCACCACCACTAAGGCCAACCAAATACCAATCGGTGTAAAGGCCACTTGAATGCCAACCTTGTCAAAAAACTGACCAATTAAGCCGTTTGGCGCGTATAAAGTCGCTAGTGAGATACCGGTAACCGCCGTAGGCAAGGCAAAAGGTAAATCTACCAAGGCATTGATGACTGACTTACCAAAGAAGTCATAACGCACCAATACCCAAGCCACCAAGGTGCCAAACACCATGTTGGTTAACATCGCATAAAACGACATCTTCAATGACAAGATAATGGCTGCTTTAACTTGAGCTTGGCTAATGGCATCAATAAACCCAGTCCAGCCCATTTGGGTGGTGGTATAAGCCATCATCGCAAATGGCAAAATAACCAAAAGCGATAAGCTAAGTACGGTGATACCCATGGATAAGCCAAAGCCAGGTAGCACATTACGTTGACGCAGCTTGGTGAGCCAAGAGCGTTGACGTACGGAAGTCGCTGTCGATGTGGTCTGCTGGGTCATGGATATCTCACTGCTTTTTTTATTTAAGTTTGCTACTGCTAGAGCCAAATTACGGCGGTTTTCGTCATGGTCATCATGCTAACAGGGCTTAGTTATTAAGTTTAATGATGAATAAGGCTATCGTAGTGAATAAAAGGAATATAGCTCAATCAGTTAGCCTGATTTAACGCCAGCTGATCAAACACGCCGCCTTCCTTAAAGTACTTGGTCATAATCTCATCCCAGCTGCCAAACACCTCATTAGCGCGAAACGTCTCAAGCGCCGGCAATTTATCGCTATTGGCGGCCAATATACTGGGGTTACTCGGGCGTAGATAAGTGTCCGCAGCCAACTGCTGAGCCTCATCACTCCATAAGTACTGCAAGTATTCTGTGGCCGCTTGAGTGGTACCTTTTTTGTCAGTGACTTTATGGACTACGGCCACTGGGTTTTCCGACTGAATAGAATAACTTGGGTACACAATTTGCACCTGCCCTTTACCAAACTTAGTCGCTGATAAATTGGCCTCGTTTTCAAAGGTGATTAACACATCACCAATGTTGCGCTGCACAAAGGTGGTGGTCGCTGCTCGGCCGCCGTTTTCATAAACCTTCACATTGCTAAGCAGCTGCTTAACATAAGCTTGGGTCTTTACTTCATCGTTATTGAAAGTATGTAGACCATAACCATAAGCGCCTAAGAAGCTATAACGGCCACTGCCTGAAGCTTTTGGATTGGCAATGACAATCTCCACCCCAGGTTTGGCCAAATCATCCCAGTCTTTAATCTGCTTAGGATTGCCTTGTCTGACCAAAAATACGGTAGCACTGGTAAAAGGCACCGCATTATTCCCAAAAGCTTTACTCCAATCGTTCGCTACCAGACTTTTCTTCTGCAGCAATTCAATATCAGCGCCTTGGTTCATGGTAGCTACGTCAGCTTGTAGACCATTGGCTACCGATAATGCCTGCTTACTTGAGCCACCATGTGACTGACTGACCGTGATATTGCTGCCTGGATGCGCCGCTTTATAATGGGTCACAAAAAGCGGGTTGTACTGTTTATAAAAATCACGAGAGATGTCATAAGACACGTTGAGCAGCTGTAGCTCTTTATTTTCAATGGTGGTAACCGTGCCATCAGCATGGGTCACTGTAGTTGACTGTTTTTGATTGCCGCAAGCACTTAAAGCTAGAGTTAATGCGCCTAAGCTAACAAGACTTGCTAAAGTGCCCCACTGCTTGATAGAGGCTGGCAAGGGATTGGAGGCCAGAGAAGGGTTATTTAAATAGCTGTGCTTGGCGTATTTATTGTTAGCCATGAGTTGTTTTTCCTATGCGGGCCGGATAAGCCTATATCGGCCTAAGTATGCTCATGCTAACAGCCACCCTTTATAGTATTTAGTGATTAATAAAGATATCTTAATGAAAAATAGGAATATAAGAATGGCTTAGATTTTTGATTCAAACAGAATAAATAGCTAAAACTTAAACAAAAAGCACCAAAAGTTTAAACAAAAAAAGCAGTGGCCCAAGCCAAGTTATCTTAAGAGGGATAACCGCTTGGGCGCACTGCAGGGGTATTAATCAAAGCCTGATGTTAGGTGTTAAGTAAGTGCAAGCTTTGACCAATTTGGTATTACAAGTTGTTTAAGAGAAGTTAAGAGAGGTCTTAAAAAACATCCACTCTTATTTTGGGGCATTAATCGCTAACTGGTCAAATACACCACCATCGCTGAAGTAAGTGCCCATGATCTCATCCCAAGTACCAAACACATCGTTAGGACGGAAGGTATCTACTGGAGGTAGCTTATCGCTGTTGGCGTCTAATACTGACTGTACGCTTGGGCGTAAGTACAGATCTGCAGCCAATTGCTGAGCCTCATCACTCCATAAGTACTTCAAGTATTCAGTAGCCGCTTCGGTAGTGCCTTTTTTATCGGTTACGCCATTTACCACAGCCACTGGGCTTTCTGACTTAATAGAATAGTCTGGATAAACGATGTCTACTTGACCTTTACCAAACTGAGTAGCGGCTAAGTTTGATTCGTTTTCAAAGGTAATTAACACATCACCGATGTTACGCTGAACGAAGGTTGTGGTCGCAGCACGGCCACCGTTTTCATAAACTTTGACGTTCTTTAATAAGTCTCTTACGTACGCTTTGGTCTTGTCTTCATCTTTATTGAAAGTATGTAGACCATAGCCATAAGCGCCTAAGAAGGCATAACGACCATTACCGGTAACCTTTGGGTTAGCCATAACAATCTCAACACCTGGCTTGGTTAAGTCGTCCCAGCCTTGAATGCCTTTTGGATTGTCTTTACGCACTAAGAATACGATGGTACTGGTAAAAGGTACTGAGTAATCAGGGAAAGCGTCAGTCCAGTCGTCCGCAACCAAGCCTTTTTTCTGTAATAGCTCAATGTCAGAGCCTTGGTTCATAGTAGCTACGTCAGCTTGTAGACCGTTTGCTACCGATAGCGCCTGCTTACTTGAGCCACCATGTGACTGGTTTACACTGATTTTGGCGCCTGGGTGTAGCTCTTGGTAGTGCTTGACGAACATTGGGTTGTAATCTTTGTAGAAGTCACGCGCCACATCATAAGAGACGTTTAACAGCTCAATGTTTTGGCCCTCTGCACTAGCGGCTGCACCGTCAGTGGTGTCTGCTGCTGTGTCTTCTTTTTGACCACCACAAGCGGTTAAGCCTAAAGCTAAAGTCGCTACAGTAGTAATAGAGGCCAGCTTAGCTGCCTTAGAAAAAGGGGTTTGTCCGAATTTAATGGTTATCGCCATGGGTTATATCCTTCAATAAGCGTTATTTGGTATTTCACATTTAAGCGCAAGCTAGAGTTAAACTAGGTTTGGATTGCTGAATCCACGGCAAAAATGTTATTTGATGGCGCCTATGCTAACAGCAGCGACATATTATGTTTAATAGCGAATAAGGCTATCTAAGTGAATAATTAGAATATACCCAACAATATGCAAGAATTATTATCAAACTTGGGGCAAGTTATGGCATAATCGGTCTCTTTTTCTGTGTTAAATCTTGTAATAATTGTTTTTATCCGCATAATACTGATAAGCATTTGTGTTAATGAACAATGCACAGTATTTATTTGTAGCAAGGACGCTACAAATCGCAATTAAGCTATGTATAGCATTCAAGGCGGTATATTTATGAACTCTATTCTGACCCCAATAGCGGTTATCAAAGTGCTATTGCTAGGTGCTTTATGCAGCAGCTCTTTGACCGCTTGTTATGTGCAGCCTCACTCTCAAGTGAGTGTCTCAGGCCAGCCTAAAGCCACGCAATTACAGTCTGCAGCCAACCAGGCAATGCCTATGGGCCGTTATGCCAAAGTGGATAGCCCTGCTGACAGCCAACTGGTCATTGAAGTTACCAAAACCGGTATGGCGATGCCGGCTAAAGCAGTCAAAATCAACTTAACGGCTGAGTCCACCAACGCAAAAGCCAATCAAACTGCTTGCAGCTACCAAGGTGTGGCCACGCTTATGGGCCAAGATGCGCTACACGGCATGGTTTATACCGCGCCTATCAGCAGCATTACCACCCAAACTGATGGCACTAAGCTAAACATGACTCGTGATAAAGGGCTGATCTTCTTCCGCTTTAAAGACAATGTCTTAAGCTTAGACAGCAACAACCCTGAAGCTCTTAGCGTATTGTGTCAGGACGATGTGAAGCTAAAAGGCGACTACACTAAGCTTAAGTAACAGATAGGCTTAAGTAGCGGATAGCTAAGTCCTAGCCCTAAGCTTAAGCCTCAGCCATAAACCTAAATAACTAGGTCTGCTTAATTACCGCCAGCTATGACCTTCTAAACCTAAGATAATGTATATGATAGAGGTGTTAGTAAGATGCCTTTTGACCTACCGAAGTTAAAAACCCCTACCCTCGCTCTAATAATGGCTGCCACACTGATGGTGGCTTGTGAGGGCAATGGCGATACGCCAACTTCAGCCCGCTCTTCTTCTTTAACCTACAATGACAGCGTTAGTGTTGATGAATTTGACGCAAACTTTGATGCAAACTATCAAAGCCAACTAGACTCACAAGACAATACTCTCGACAATCCCTTCTCTACTCCTGCAGGCGCGGCCTTAACGGCGGCTGAAGCGGTGACAGCGAATGGTTCGTCTGCGCATACTCAGACCAGCACCCAGACAAACAATCAGCCCAACACTCACACCAATAGCCCCACTATAAACACTACTGCCTCTGCAGGCTCTGAATGCCCAATCACTGGTAATGTCATTGTCGCCAAAAGTGTACGGGTTATTGACGGTGATACAGTAGAGGTTATCCCAACTGAAGGACCGTCTGAGCGTATCCGCCTGCTCGGTATTGACGCGCCTGAGTCCAATCAAGCCCATGGCGCTTATAGTACCCAAGTCTTGCAGCAGTGCGTCAGTCAAGGTCCAGTCACGGTAGAGTGGTTTGAACAAGATCGCTATCAGCGCCTGCTCGGTAAGGTTCGAGCTGGCGAGGTGGACTGTAACTTAAATCAAATCAAGCAAGGCGCAGCTTGGCACTACAAGCAGTATCAAAATGGTCAGTCTGAGCGTGACCGCTTCACATACGCCAACGCTGAGGTTAATGCCCGCCAGCACGCTTTGGGGCTTTGGGCCAATGCCATAGTAACCGCCCCTTGGGATTATCGCCGCGGTAAACAAAGCAGTTATCAATTTGACGATACTGTATATCCGGTCGAGGGCGCAAACTGCACTATGACGGGCCGCAGAACTACCAAGCACAGCAGCGTTAGTACAGCTCCGGTAAACAATACAACAAGCCAGCCCAACGCTCTGCTATCTGCCCCTGTTGTCTTACCTGACGCAGCCTCTGGCACTTTAGATTGTGGTTCTATGATTAAGAAGACTTGTTCGCAAATGGTCTCTTGTGAGGAAGCAAAAATGCAATTGGCTTGTGGCAATACCCGTCTAGATGGGGATAAAGATGGGGTACCTTGCGAGAGTATCTGTCCTGGCGGATAGTGCTAGCCGATAAGCCGATAAAAGCTATAAACAATAAAAAAACCCAGTGCGATATCACACTGGGTTTTTTGTTGTGTATTAATAAGCTATAAAAGCTTATTTAGCACACTTGTTGTAGTACTGACGGATGAAGTTGTCTACTTGCTGGTCTTTGTCAGCTTTTGATTTGGCTTGTGGCACTTTGTAAGCATCGGCAATGATGTTTTTGGCTAAAGTTTGGTAAGCATCGTTATCGCTGCTGGTCTTCTTGGTCACTTGAGCCTTAGACACACCATTTTGTCTATCGTCCATGATGTTACCGGCCAAGCTAGCAATATCTACGCAAACTTCATTAAGGTCATTGTTTGCCGCTTGTGCGCCCACAGAAGGAAGCATCATAGTTGCTGCCAATGCTACTGCGGCTAAAGTTTTGTGTTTCATATTGGTCATTGTTGACTTGGCCATAATCTAAAATCCTTGAATTTTAATATTTAATTGTTTGATAGTTAAATTGTTTGATAGTTAAATTGTTTGATAGTTAAATTGTTTGACAGTTAAATAGCTAGGGCATTCACCCCATTAGGTTTATTGGTTCCCAGTATATGGATATTTCATTGCTACATTCATAATTATTCGTATCAATAAGGTTGCAGTAGTAAAACTCACTGTGCCATAAGCTCAGATTCTCATAAACCAGATGCCCATAATAAGAACAAAAAACCTCTTAACCTAAGCTAAGAGGTTTTAATATTTAATAGTTAGTGGTTAGCCAGTTACTTATTAGCAATGACCAGCTAGTAGTCTGGGCAAGCCACTGATTTACCAGACTTGTTGATACAGACCGTTTTATCATTAATGGTCGCAACTTCTGCAACACCCTCATTAAAGACAAAATAGTTGGCACCCATATAGTTAACACTATAGCGCTCTACGTTTTTATCAGAGTATTTAAATGGGATAATGGTTTTGTTAGCGCCGTTGATAAAACCCCATTTGCCATTTTTTAAGACGCCAGCCAGTCCTTCACTAAACGGTCTGATTTCATCATAGACAAATGGCACAGCCACCTTACCGGTCTTCGTAATAAAACCCCACTTGTTACCATCATACACGCCAGCTAGACCTTGTCTAAAGCCATAAACCCCGCCAAAGTTACCATCTAGCCCTTCATATTTTGGCGGTACTACTTCTTTACCGTTCTTGTCCAAAAAGCCCCATTTGCCAGACTTAGACATAATAGGCGCCATACCCTCAGTCATGCCCTCAATCGTTCTATACTTACTGGTAAACGGCAGTATCACTTTGTTTGAGGTATCAATAATACCGAATTTACCATTTTTGGCGACCACGATACGGCCCTCAGAGGCATCATTGGCCCAAGTTTCATCATACTTATCATCTGGATCAATCAGGTTGTCATAGATAGTCGGTACCACAAGCTTACCTCGAGTATTGACGTAGCCGACCTTGTCATTTTTCATGACCGCAATGACCCCATCACTGACGGTCCAGCTTACTGAGTCATAGCCCTTTAGGCTAGCAATGACTTTACCTTGTTTATTCAATAAGGCTTGTAATTGACGGTCTTTGTTAAATCCTAAGTAATAGTCACCGTCTGAGGTGCAGTCCACTTCTGCATAACTGGTCTTAGGCGGCTTACAATCATAATAGTTGGCTTGGGCTGGCAAGGCGAAGCAAGCACTCCCAATAACAGCAGCCAGCGGAATAAGTTTGGAAGTAGCAGAAGCTAAGGTAGGCTTGGTAAACACGGCAAATTCCTTCTCATTGTATTAAGCTATTTAGGTGTTTAGGTAAAATAAGGGAAGCAAAACTCCCTATTACTAGTGCGGATATTTCCGCTTTTTATTAAACAAATTATTGTAAAATTAGTCAATAATTAGTTTAGGGTTTTGGCTTAAGTTTTGCTTCATTTTATTTTATAGCCGCTCTTAAGGGTTAATTAGACGCTCTGACGACATATATTGTCGTATAACAGGCTGTTTAGATAGACTAATTTGGGTCTGTCGCTTATTATATTCATAGAGGGGCGTCTGCGTCTGCCTATCAGCATGCCCTTGTACTGCAGATGATCACTTTAGGAGTCGATATGATAAAAAAGGCAATGTTATTGTCTCTTAGCTTATTACTAGCTCCTATGGCGTTTGCGGCTTCTGAACTTGACGAGGCGTTACAGTCGGTTGGTCTGCTAAATAGCAACTATGAATATACCCACAAAGAGTTGGTCTCTGAAGTTTTTCGCTTAGTCACCAATGATTATTCCCAGTCACTGCCTATGGACATCAATAACTACACGCGCAATCAAAGCATGATGTTAACTCCTCATTACGGTAACGTGTCGGTGCTATATACCTTGCCTTTAACTCCCGAGGAAAGAGACTTTTTGACCGATGAGCTGTCCTCTAATGAGATCTTAAAAGAAAGCTGTCTCGACTACTATCTATCCAACAAGTTTATGCTAGCCAATCATTACACGTTGGTGTATTCCTATTCTGACCAAAACCACTGACCTCTGACAGACATCAAGATGACTGCGGATACTTGCTTGGCTGCGCTTTTGAAATAACTGAAATTGAAAATTGTGCACGGTAATTTTTTTGTAAATAAGGAGATAACATGACTACCAAAGCCTCACTTTTGAAACTGGGACTATCAGGATTTTTTATGCTCTCGGCTGGCCCTGCCATGGCTTATACGGATATTTGCACTAAACCTAATATATCGGGGGTGTCTAAGGATTCCATGACCTGTCTAAGTAAAAACTTAGTCCTTGTATATGGCGAAAATGGTCCTGCAGCATATGACAGTAAGGGCAAAACCATCATACCTGCCAACCGCTATACCTACATACTTCAAGAGTCAGAGGGATTAATTGCCGTCGCAAATGAGCGTGATGGTGATTTTTCAGCAGGCTATATTAGCCCAGCCACAGGTAAGCAAGTTATTCCGTTAAAATATCGCTCAACGGGTGAATATGATATTGGTATCAACTCCTTCAGTGAAGGCTTGGTTGCCTTATTAAATAAAGAGGATAAGTATGGCTTTTTAAATACCAGTGGTAAAACAGTCATTCCTTTTAAGTATAGTGATGCCGATAGTTTCTCAGAGGGCTTAGCAGCAGTAAGCATCAGTTCCTACGACAAAGACGGATATGCTATTGACAGTAAGTATGGTTATATAGACAAAGCTGGAAAAACCGTTGTTCCTTTTAAATATGATTACGCCGATAGTTTCTCAGAAGGACTGGCCGTTGTTCGCCAAGGCACATGGGATTCAGGAAAGTGGGGTGTTATCAATAAACAAGGCAAAACCGTTATTCCTCTTAACCTTAAACACGCCATCGGTAAATTCTCTAACGGTTTGGCTTCAGTATTAAGAGCCGATGATACTTATGGCTTTATTAATACCAAAGGTAAGTTAGTTATCCCCTATAACTACCTAATTGAATCTTATGAAGGCGAGTTACCCCGTTTTGAAAATGGCAAAGCAAGAGTAATAAATAAGCAGGGTAAATCTTATTGTATTAACACTAAGGGCAATAAAGTAAGCTGTGATTAGATTTAAGTATGAGTTTTTGAACAAAAAAAGACGCTAAATAACTTAGCGTCTTTTTTATTACTCTGCCGACTCAACCACAGGCTGACGCTTGCCAGCTTCTAAGATAGGTAAGTTGGCTTCAGTAGGCACATAGATAACCTGATCAATTTTACCCTCACGTAGGGCCTCACCGAAGGCACCGATAAACTCTTGCTCTCGGTATTCAGGATACTCTTTGGCAGTTTGACCGATAATTTTAATGGCTTCAGCTCTTAGCTGGGCTGACTCGAGCTCAGCTCGGGCCTGCTCAATTTGAATCATCTTTGACTGAGTAGCTTCTGCCAAAGCCGCTTTACCGCGCATTTCTTGCGACCAGACCTTATAGAAGGGATAACCGGCCATTACCACCAGTAATAAGACCACAGCCGTTATTACGCCCATGATGGTCAATTTAACTACAGATTCTGACTTCATATTTTTATCCTTGTCTTGCCTTGATGTATTTTCATTCTTCTGGCTTATAGAACCGGACCCATAGTAGATACAATATTAATCCAAATACGGTAATAAATTGGCCAATCTCTAACCTCGTCATGAGTGACCTCAACCGAGTCTTCGATATAGCTCTGCTGACGCTCGATAATCTGTTGGGTCAGTCCTTTATCATAAAAAATCACGTTGTTTTCATAGTTTAAGTCAAAGCTACGCAGATCTAAGTTAGTCGAGCCAACCAAGCTAATCTGATCATCAATGGTCAGCGTCTTAGCATGTAGCAGACCCGGCTTATACTCGTAAATCTTCACGCCAGCCTCAAGTAGCTGCCAGTAGTAACTGTGACTGGTGGCGGCCACAATAAAAGAGTCATTGTGCTTAGGAAAGATAATGGTGACATCGATACCGCGATAAGCCGTGGCACAAATCATATTGATCAAAGTATAGTCCGGTACGAAATACGGCGTCGATATGACCAAGGACTTCTTAGCATGACCCATTAAGATACTCAAAAACTGTGGTGTGGTGCCCTGACGCTGGGTAGGCCCATCTGCGAAGACCTGAGCAGGATAACCCTCTGGCTGCTGCTGTATCAAATAAGGAAAAGTGTCATAAGGGGTATCTGGATTCTCCATTAGCCAGTCACTGGCAAACAGCATTTGGTTTTGAGCGACAATAGGCCCTTGCACTTTTAGCATAATATCGACCCAAGGTGCGTATTTTGGCTTCACTCGAAACTCAGGGTCGGCACTGTTGCGACTGCCCACATAGCCAATCTTGCCATCGATAATCGTAATCTTACGGTGATTGCGTAAATCAATACGGCTAAACAGCAATATCTTAAAGATATTATCGATGGGTAACGCCACACTCACCTCTACCCCAGCCTGCTTCATGCCCTCCCACAAGGGGGAACGTAGCAGCTTGCGTGAGCCCATGCCATCTACCATAGCTCGGCACTGAACCCCGCGCTTAGCCGCTCGCATTAGTGCTTCAGCGATGGCAGTTCCCATGCCATCATCTAGCCAAATATAGTACATCACGTGAATGTGATCAGTGGCGGCATCGAAGTCAGCAATCATACGCTGCTCGGTTGTCTTCGGGTCAGGCATCAGCTCCGCCTTATTGCCTAAAGTGGTATTAAAGCCATTGACCGAAGCTGAGTAAGTAAAGGCGGGTCGATACTCAGGATCAATGACCTGCTCCATGGTGTCTTTGCTGCCCATGACCTGAGGGAAGTTGCTACGTAACTGTTGGCTGATCTTATTGTAGCGGTGCTCAAAGTTAAACCCTAAGTGCACCTCCCCAAACATCCAGTACACCACAAGACCTGCATACGGCAAGATAAATAGAATAACCAACCAAACCAAACGTGCAGGCGCTGTAAGATCGTAACGTGCCAGCACCCTAAGCGATACCGCCAGCCACGCCAATATGTGAATGCCAATCAGTATGTCTACTAACATAAGTCGTCTTCCTTGATAAATGGTTCGTTAGTGAACAAGGCCCCTAAGCGGCGCTCCATGCCTAGCCCAAAAATACAGTGCGTTATAACAGCTATTATCATTATTATTAAGTGGTTATCTGTTTTTTATTAATGTCTACTGACTATAAAGCCAGCATACGCTGGCTTTAATAAACTTGCTTGGATGGAATGATTTTGGCTGAAGCCATTAATCCGCCATTAATCTGATAAACTGCGGGTTGGTAACGTTAATCTGCAAACGGTTTTGAGTGGCTGCAATAGCCCCTGAGACACAAAAACGATAGCCAACGTAGTTATCAATTTTGCCATAGCGATTTTCAAACCAGCGATAGTCCTTGTTCCATACCAGTGCCGTTAAGCTCTGATTGGGATATTTTTTATCAAAATTCATGTAATGACGGTTGGGTAAGTGATTAATCTCCGCCAACGTGCCACAAGCCATAACCCATTTGCCCACGTACAAAGACGCCTTGCTAGACTCAATCTTCGGATCAGCCGCAGTCACTATACTACTCATCAATAGGCCACTGGCTAAAGCTGCCACCTGCTTCCACATAAAAAACTCACTATCATTTGTCTCAAAAATATAAGCAGAACTGCATTATAAAGTGCTTAATTTTCGCAGAAAAAACTGTTATACCTAATTAAAAAAACATTATAGTTTTTTTGATTATAAATTGCAGAGTAGTTATGTTCGATAATTGTTTACTAACCCCACATTTATAATAGCGCTAGTAAAATAAATGAGACTAAAAAAGCCAGCGTGTGCTGGCTTTTTTATAATCAAACAACGGGCTATTTTTATTGAGCTGAAGCGCCTACTAGATGAACTTCTGCACGCTCTTCTTTGGCGATACCTGCGTAGTACTCACGTAAGATTTGTAGCACTTCTGGACGGCTGAAGTTTTCAGGAACTTCTTGGTCTTCTGATAATGCTTTACGTAGCTTAGTACCTGACACCTTGACATGATGCTCTGCGTCATGCGGGCAAGTCTTTGTAGAAGCCATCGCTTGACAGCCATTACACCAGAAAGTCCAGTCAATCTTCAGCGGCTGAGTCAACATCACATCTTTCTCAATCTCATCGAAGATGGCTTGTGCATCAAACGGACCGTAATAGTCGCCCACACCCGCATGGTCACGGCCAACAATTAGGTGGCTACAGCCATAGTTTTGACGGAATAGCGCATGCAATAAGGCTTCACGAGGACCGGCATAACGCATGTCTAGTGGATAGCCTGCTTGAATAACGGTGTCTTTTTTGAAGTAGTTATCAATTAGGGTCTTAATGGCTTCTTGACGCACTTCAGCAGGGATATCACCTGGCTTTAAAGCGCCCAATAGCGAGTGAATCATCACCCCATCACAGATTTCGATAGCAATCTTAGCTAAGTACTCATGTGAGCGGTGCATTGGGTTACGGGTCTGGAAAGCCGCCACTGTTTGCCAGTTTTTTTCTTCAAACAAGGCACGAGTCTCAGCAGGCGTTTTATAAATCTCAGGGTATAAAGTGGGGAACTCACCTTGGCTAAATACTTTAACACTACCAGCGACGTTCACCTCGCCCTGCTCCATCACTTGTCTTACACCGGGATGCTCTTCTTCTGTGGTGGTGAAGACTTGCTGACACTCATGCGCCTTATCAATGGTATAAGTCTCTTCAACGGTGATGACACCCATAATCTCGCCATCTTCAGCAACCAAAGCCACCTCATCACCTGGTGCTAGCGTGTCGGCCTGTTCTTTGCTGGTCGATAACGTGATGGGGATTGGCCAAAATAGGCCTTTATTGTCCCCGGACTTCAAGGTCATCTCATCGACCACGCCTCGCCAATCTGCTTGATTCATAAAGCCATCTAGCGGCGTAAAGCCCCCAATACCTAGCATGATTAAGTCACCACGCTCGCGTGAGCTTAGGATGATTTGTGGTAGGTCTTTGGCCTTTCTTAGAGCTTGGCTTAAAGCCTCACCCTCTAGTAATAAAGGCTTTAACTCTTCGCTACCATGTGGCGGTACGATGCTGGTTTTACCAAGGCGCTTTACAATCTTTTGTTCGGTCATATTTCAATCCAGTTGGTTTGATTGGGGTTAAGTGGATGCTAATAATTAGGTCTAAATCAAACCCTTACACCCATTTCTCAATAGTGATGTCAGTAGACTAACGAAATTTACTTATTCTTATCTATGCTCTCTTTGGATATACATATTACAGATATGAATTTATAAAAAACTTAGGGCGTGGTTAGTATAGCTACATGATTTTTTGTTACCTAAGGGCATACTAACTATGTATAAGTACACTCATGCCGACCAAGCCATGGTTGATGAGCGGGTTGAGCAGTTTCGCGATCAGACCCGCCGCTTCCTAGCCGGAGAGCTACCCGAAGAGCAATATTTGCCACTGCGTTTGCAAAATGGCCTATATATCCAGCGCCATGCGCCCATGTTACGTATCGCTGTGCCTTATGGATTAATGGCAAGCTACCAAGTGCGCAAACTGGCAGAAATTACGCGCAAATACGACAAAGGCTATGGTCACTTCACTACCCGTACCAACTTGCAATTAAACTGGCCCAAGCTTGAAGAAGTGCCTGATATCTTAGCTGAGCTGGCCTCTGTACAGATGCATGCCATTCAAACCTCAGGTAACTGTATCCGTAACACCACAACCGACCCTTATGCGGGCATCAATGCCAATGAGGTTGAAGACCCACGTCCGTACTGTGAAATCATTCGTCAGTGGTCAACCTTCCACCCTGAATTTGCCTTTTTACCTCGTAAATTCAAAATTGCGGTGATTGGTACTGCAGAAGACCGAGCAGCCACTCAGGTACACGATATTGGCCTTCATGTTGTCAAAAATGACGAAGGCGAAGTGGGCTTTGAAGTTATCGTGGGCGGTGGTCTAGGCCGTATCCCTGTTATCGGTAAAACCATTCGTGAGTTCTTGCCTCGTGAGCACTTATTAAGTTATTTAGACGCTATCTTACGTGTTTATAACCTTCATGGCCGCCGTGACAGTAAGGCAAAGTATAGATCTCGTATTAAGATTCTAGTTGAGAGCTTAGGCGCCAGAGAATTCACAAAGCTGGTCGAAAAAGAGTGGGAAACCTTTACCAAAGATGGTGAGCTGACGTTAACTGAAGAAAACTTTGAGACGGCTAAAAGCTACTTCCCAGAGTTTGATTATGACAAAGTTGATGAATTAGAAAGCCAATCTCAACTAAAAAAACAGTTTGAAAACAAAGCTTTTGCCGATTGGTATGCTCGCAACACTGTGCCGCATAAAGTGGCCGGTTACCGCGCGGTTATCGCCTCATTAAAAGCCGGTGTCGTTGATGGCAAATATGTCCCTGCCGGTGACGTGACTGATAAGCAATTAGACCGCCTAGCGGACTTAGCTGACCAATACAGCTTTGGTGAAATCCGTGGTACGCATCAACAGAATTTAGTATTCGCGGATGTGAAACAGACCGATCTGTATGCTTTATGGGAAGCGTTAACTGAAATGGACTTGGCACGTCCAAACATTGGCACTTTAACGGACATGATTGTTTGCCCAGGCTTTGACTTATGTTCACTGGCCAACGCCACGACCTTTAACATCGCTGAGCAAATTGAAAAGCACTTTGATGATTTAGATTACTTGTATGACTTAGGCGAAATTAGACTAAATATGTCAGGTTGTGTGAACGCTTGTGCCCACCACCATGTTGCTGATATTGGCATCTTAGGGGTGGACAAAAAAGGTGAGCATTGGTACCAGTTTAGCTTAGGTGGCAGCTCAAAATCAGATACCCGTCTGGGCGAAATTTTAGGCCGCTCAGTGGCAACAGATGAAGTAGCACCAACATTACAAAAAGTATTAGACGTCTATACCCAGCAGCGTCATGTCGAGGGCGATAACCCAGAGCCATTCGCTGAATTCGTACAACGTGTGGGCATTCAGCCATTTAAGGAGGCGGTATATGGGTAATCACAGTATTTTAGACGCTCAAGCAAAAGACATTACTGCTGACGATAGCTGGCAGGCTTTATACACCGCTGAGCTACCTGATGGCATTGCCACTAAGACCATTCATCTAAGCGAGCTGCTGCATAAGTCAGAGCGCTTAGATGTGGTGTTACCGTTATCAGATATCTTATCTTCAAAAGGCATATTGACCGAAGTACTAGAGCTGATTGCCAACTACACCAGCCGCCTAGGTCTGTGGGCAGATACCGATGTGTCAACCGAGCAATTAGATGAGCTTTTAGCCGCTTATCAAGACGGTGAGCGCTCTTTATTAAATGCGTTAGATCTTGTCGTGTTGTATCAGCCAAAATTTGCAGATGGGCGCAGCTTTAGTCAAGCGCGTCATTTACGCCAAAAAGGCTTCGAGGGCGAAATCCGTGTCACAGGACATTTCGGCCGTGACCAGATTGTTTACTTAAAGCGTGCCGGTGTGGACAGCTTCGTGATTAGTGCAGAAAACCTGACTGAAGACATTAAAGCCGCTTTCTCGGTCCTGCCCTCCTCTTATGATGGCAGTGTGGCCAGTCAGCTGCCTATGTTTAGAAAACATGCTTAGGGGCTTATAAAGCAAGCATAAAAACAAACCAACTTTAAAAAAACAGACCATTTATAAAACTTTTAAGGAATTAAAGTATGACTATCGAAATCAATATCGATCAAGCCAACCAAGAGCTACAAGGCAAAACTCCTGAGCAAATCGTTGAGTGGGCTTTAGCCAAGGCAGAAAACCCAATCATCACTACCAACTTCCGCCCATACGAGTCAGCCATCTTGCATCTTGTGGCCAAGCAAAAGCCAGACATCACTGTACTTTGGGTAGACTCAGGTTATAACACTCGCGCAACTTATGACTTTGCTAACAAACTTATCAAAGACCTAAACTTGAACGTAGTGACTTATATTCCTAAGCAAACCAGCGCTCACCGTGATGCCACCATGAACGGTATCCCAAGCGTAAACAACCCACTACATGACGAATTCACTGAGCAAGTAAAACTTGAGCCATTCAAGCGCGCGCTTAGCGAATTAAAGCCAGACGTTTGGTTCAACGCCATTCGCAAAGACCAAACTGAATTCCGTCAAGGTCTTGATGTATTGAGCCAGTCAAAAGACGGCGTATTAAAAGTAGCGCCTTTGTTCTACAAAAATGACAAAGACTTAGACGCTTACTTAGCAGAGCACGACCTACCTAACGAATTTGACTACTTTGACCCAACTAAAGTAGAAGAAAACCGTGAGTGTGGCCTACATACTCAGCTGTAATTGACGCTTTAAGTGGGCAATAAAGCACCTAACATCATTTTTATCGCCTCACTTAATTGATCAAAAAACACCGCTTAATATCCCATTAGGCGGTGTTTTTTTGTCTCAATAATTCTGGAATTGGGTTAATTAACAAGCCGTTATGACATTTTCGCATTAAGTAATATCAAATCCCTCCATACTTGTTGCCATCGAATACGCCATAATGAAGGCATCTTATAATAAACAGTCTACCGATTATGAATACCTTTCCTTTATTTTTTAAATTTACCGATCAGCCGATATTAATCGTTGGCGGCGGTGAAGTGGCACAGCGTAAAGCTGACTTGCTGTCTCGTGCTGGCGCGCACATTACCATCGTGGCACCACAGATTAGCCATGAGATTCGTGAGCTACTTGGTGATGACAAACACAGCTTAATCACCGCTGAATACGACAAGCAGTATCTGGCTGGCAAGCGTATTGTTATCGCTGGTACCGATGATGAAGCCTTAAACCATCAGGTGCATGCAGATTGCCAAGCGTTAAACATTCCGGTGAACGTGGTCGATACCCCGCCACTGTGTGATTTTATCTTCCCAGCCATTGTCGATAGAAGCCCAATCGTGATTGGTATCTCGTCTAACGGCAAAGCACCGGTGCTAGCCCGCCTAACCCGTGCCCGTTTAGAGACCTTAATTCCACAAGGCTACGGAAAATTAGCCAAACTTGCCGGCGATATGCGTGATGAGGTTAAATCAAAGATTCCAACGCTTACTGGTCGTCGTCAGTTTTGGGAAAAGGCATTTGAAGGTAAAGTCAGCGAATTGATGTTTGCTGGACGTAGCGTGGAGGCTGAACAGGCATTAAAGCAGCAGCTTGAACAAACCCATCAGCAGTTATCAAGCAAACATGGCGATGACGAGCAAGCTAATACTAAACCTGTGGGCGAAGTGTATATCGTTGGTGCAGGCCCTGGTGATCCAGAGCTACTCACCTTTAAGGCGCTGCGATTAATGCAGCAAGCTGATATTGTTTATTACGATGCCCTAGTGTCTGATGAAGTGCTGGATTTGTGTCGCCGTGATGCCGATAAAGTATTTGTCGGTAAAAAACGCAGTAATCATGCGGTGGCTCAGCAAAACATTAATCAGATGATGATTGACGCTGCCAATACTGGAAAGCGCGTGGTACGTTTAAAAGGCGGTGACCCCTTTGTCTTTGGTCGTGGCGGTGAAGAGATACAGGCCATGCGCGCAGCCAACATCCCTTATCAAGTCGTACCCGGCATTACCGCAGCCAATGCTGCCGCTTGCTATACTGGCATTCCGCTAACTCATAGAGACCATGCGCAGTCAGTACGCTTTGTGACTGGATTTTTAAAGTCTGGTGAGCCGAATCAAGGCTTTGATAGCTTAACCAATCCCAAAGAAACCATTGTGTTTTATATGGGGCTACACTCAATTGAGCGTCTAACCACAGGCTTGATGGATGCGGGACGTGACAAAGACACGCCGATTGCGATTGTGTCGCATGCCAGCCTACCCACTCAGCAAGTGATGACCGGTACTCTAGAGGACATCGTTGCCAAACATGAGGCCAACCCATTACCCACACCCGCTTTATTAATCGTCGGTGAAGTAGCTAAGCTGCATGATGAACTGGCTTGGTATGGTGAGCATATTAGCGACAGTGATCAGCAAGCACATGCTTTAAATATGGTGTAAATTTTTAGTTTTAGTTTTATATTTAATAAAAAAGACCCTTTTAAATTGAGTTAAAAGGGTCTTTTTCTATGTTGTACATTCAAAAGCTGCAGCGCTCTAAAATGTCTACTGCAAACACCACAGCGAAGTTACCTCTGCACTACGCGCAGCATATAACAGATCACTGGTGTCTTGACTCTTGCCATGGGTCGGCTCAGTATCTAGACGATATTTCACAGTTAAGCCAGCTTCTTCAAACCAGCCAAGCAGCTCTTCGCGAGTACGCAGCTTTAAGTGCTCTGCCAAATCAGACAGAATGAGCCAAACCTCGCCATTTTTTGCCAAACGCTGCTTTGCGCCCATCAAAAACCCACGTAGCATGGCGCTATTGGCATCATACACCGCATACTCTAAGGGTGAGCTTGGCTTAGCAGGAAGCCAAGGTGGATTACAGACAATTAAATTAGCCGCTGGCACTTCAGTGGGATACAAATCTGCTTGTTGCAACTGCACATTGGATATTCCCAAACGATTTAGATTATCCTCAGCACACTCAAGCGCACGCGGGTTTAAATCAGTGGCTATGATTTGCTTAATGCCCCGTTTAGCCAAGACAATGGCGAGCAAGCCCGTACCAATACCAATATCATAAGCGATGTCATGATTATCAGGGAGAGGAGCATCTAGTAGCAGTTGCACATATTCTTGACGAGTCGGCGCAAAGACACCGTAGTGCGGGTGAACCGATACACCCAAAGCTTCAACCGGTACGCCTTTTTTACGCCACTGCGCGGCACCTAACGCTCCTTGCAGGTCACGAAAAGCCATAACGCAGGACTCATTCATCTCTCCAAAAGCAGCAACACAGGCCTCACTAACTTGTGGTGCTCGGCGCAGATTGAGTTGATAGTTGGCATCGAATTGTAATAGCAATCGGCCTAATAGACGGGATCGCTGACTTTGAGCAAGACGGTTTTTATGAAATAGACTCGGCAGATCTTCTGAATCTGTGGTCGACTTTGAACTGGCGGCTGCTTTAGCGGCTTTTTTCGCGGCTTTTTCAATTTTACGTTGTTCAGCACGGTCAATACGACGCTGCAAGGCTTGGATAAGCTGTCTAGCATTATGATAGTCACCACGCCAGAGCATCGAAGTACCGGCATTGGCCAGACGGTATGCTTCATTAGCTGTCGTCGTATCATCGATAATCACGATATCCTTTGGTGGGGCATGATTACTTTGCGACAACCAGCGGGCTTTGTGTAAGGACTCACCCTCTTGCCACTGCAAATACTGATTTGATTTTATTAACACTAACTTACCTTTTTATTTACCAATATTTAATTTTAATCGAGCATCATACACTAAAGCATGCCAGCCCGCCCCACTAGCCTGCTTTGGCGTTATAATCAAATACAATAATCCCTATTGTGAGCGCTAAAATGAAGTTTTGGTCTATTAGGACTCTCGATGAGTTAGACATACTAGTAAGTGGTCAGCCATTAAGAACCGACCCTGATAAAGCTGATAAGGATTTTAAACGGGCTTATCAGTGGATTTCAAAGCAGCTAGCAAACAAGGTCACACCGCCGCCAGGGGTTGAGTATCCTATTTGGCTATGGCGGTATTGGGAAGGCAAACACAGAGCTAAGCCTGATCTAAGAGCTGGCGGGCATATCCAAAAAGGAAGTAAAGCCGTTAGGATTGAGCTAGAGATTCCCTCTGATAAAGTGCTGCTTAGTGACTTTGATAGCTGGCATGCGGTGCTCAACAATCATCACCTCTCACAAACTGATGCCGAGTATGAGTATTACGAGCAGTATGAAGAGCAGGAAAAAGATGAAAACTTACTGCGAAAAAGTAAGGAAGCCACTTGGCTTAAGATTTTTTCGATAGAAGACCTACCAGATGATTGGGCAGTACAAGGCGTTACTTGGGAAATTCTGCCTGAACATATAGTGAATTATAAAGTCTTTACAGGTCGTTGAATTAGCATAAATTCTGATAAGCAGTCAGTCGTTAAACAGTCTTCAAAAGCGAGACTGGTAAATTGCCATTTATGGTATGATTAATTAACTCCCATTGAAATAAAACTCACTTTTAAATCACTTATTGATTAAGCCATTTTCTTAATTATTTACGCGTTGTAATAACCTCTATGTCTAAGTCTACCGAATTGTCTACCGCTGCCAAACCCTTAACCATTTTACATACCTCAGACTGGCATCTGGGTCGCCGTCTATATGGTCAATTACGCTACGAAGAATTTGAAGCGTTTTTAGCATGGCTGACCAAAACCATTCAGCAGTATCAAGTCGATATACTTATTGTTGCTGGCGATATCTTTGACACCATGACGCCGAGTAATAGAGCACAAGCTCTCTACTACGAATTTTTAAGTGTGATTTCCAGCCTACACTGCAACCATGTCGTGATAGTCGCCGGTAACCATGACTCCCCTACCTTTTTGGACGCGCCGGCTAATATTTTAAAGTATTTGAATGTGCATGTGATTGGTACCGCCTGTGAGGATATTGCAGATGAGGTATTGGTGTTAAACAGTAAAACTGGTGAACCTCAATGCATCATAGCCGCTGTGCCCTACCTGCGTGACCGTGATGTCCGTAGTACGCAAGCGGGCGAGTCAGGCGCAGATAAAGACGCCAATTTACTGGCAGGTATCCGTCAGCATTACGCACAAGTCGCTGATATTACCAAAGACAAACAGGCAGAGCTAAATGCTCAATTTCAGCGTCATATTCCTATTATTGCGACCGGTCATTTATTCGCCGCTGGCGGTGCAACGACAGCAGATGACGGTGTACGCGACCTATATGTTGGAAATTTAGGTCAAGTTTCTGCTGATACCTTTGATGACGGTTTCGATTATGTGGCACTGGGTCACTTACATGTCCCGCAGAAAGTCGGTGGCTCCGACACCATTCGTTATAGTGGTTCACCAATTGCGATGGGCTTTGGTGAGGCAAAGCAGACCAAGCAAGTGTTATTGGTGCAATTTGGCGAACAGTTAGATGACTTTAGTGAAGTTAATGAACTTTCAGAAGCTAAAGAGGCTATTACCACTTCTGATACGCCTTTAGTAAGCGATGCTGCCCAAGACGATTACCCATTTACACCCGACTTATTCGATAGCCTACCCTCTGACACCGACACCGACACCGACACCGACACCGACACCGACACCGACACCGACACCAATGATAATGTCGTAGAAGATAGTTTAAATACTAGTGACAAACACAGTCAGCCAACTAAGAGCCTGTACAAAAACTCTGATAACTCAATGCAAGTTGTTTCTGTCACTGTGCCTTGTTTTCAACAATTGATGCACATATCTGGTGAGCTTCAAGAAATCTTAAACGCGTTAACTGCGTTGCCTACGGATAAGCCTATATGGATTGAAGTTGAATACACCGGCAATGAGATTGTCAGCGATTTACGCGAGCAAATTAATATCGTAGTAGCCGACACTCCTTTACAGGTACTCAAGATTCGTAATAACCAAGTACGTGATAAAGTTCTTAAATCGCAAGTGGCGCATGAAACGCTGCAAGACCTAGATGAGATGGAAGTTTTCGAGCGTTGTTTGGCGGCGAATGATGTCGCTGAATCACAACGCCCAAGCTTGCGCGAGGCCTATGCTCAAATCCTCCATGATATTCATCAAAACGACCATATGGCCGAATAGTTTTAAAAGCTTTTTATCACTTATTAAACAACGAACTTATTGGCTCATCGAAGCTCATCATTTATTCAAATATCTCTTATTCCAATACCATTTAAACGGCTTGTTATCCCATGCGACTGATTGAATTACGACTAAAAAACCTAAACTCTCTTAAAGGCGAATGGCACATCGACTTTACCGATGAGGCGTATGTTAACGAAGGCATCTTCGCCATTATCGGGCACACTGGGGCGGGCAAGAGTACTATTTTAGACGCCATTTGTTTGGCCTTATACGGCAAAACGCCCCGAATTGATAATATTAGCAAATCAACAAACGAAGTTATGACACGGCAAACTGGAGAGTGTCTAGCAGAAGTCGTTATTGATATTAACGGTATCTTATACCGTTGCTATTGGTACCAACATCGCGCTCGCTGTAATCCAGACGGTAATCTTCAAGATATCACTCACGAGTTGTCACTAGCTAGCGATCATAATGGTCAAAAGGCGGGTACAATTCTTGAAGAAGTAGCTAAAAATACCAGGAAGAAAATTGTTGAACTCATTAATATGGAGTTTCAACAATTCACTCGCTCTATCATGCTTGCACAAGGTAGTTTTGCCGCGTTCCTAAAGGCTGGTACCGGTGAGCGTGCCGATATTTTAGAGAAAATCACCGGTACTGATATCTACGCGACCATCTCTAAACAAGTACATGAGAAACGACGAGAAGAAGAGTCAAAGCTTGACGCACTGCAAGCCAAGCTGCAAGGGTTAGAGCTATTAGATAAAGATACCGAAACTGAATTAAATCAGCAGCTTAAAGACAATAACGCTCAATTGGTTGATAAGCGTAAATCAGTTGCCAAGCTTGATGAGCAACTAAAATGGATTCATGAGATTGAACAACTGACACAGCAGATTGCTCAGCTTAAAACGGATGAAAAATCAGCAATTGAAGCAAAATCTGCTTTTGCAGAGGATGCTATAAGGCTTAATAATGCCAATAAAGTGTTGGAAGTTGAGAGTCTTTATACTCAAGTGCGTAGTTTTCGTGAATCAAAACATAAACTTGCTCAAGAGCAAACACTTAAATCGCAGCAAATCCCTACTTTAAAACAGCAACTGACAGAGCAGCAGCAGCAAGTAGCCCAAGCGCAGAAGAATGAAAAACTGGCTGATAAGAGCTTGAGCGATACTTTGCCTATCATTGAGCAAACACGCGAGCTTGATAATAAAATCAGTCAGCAACAGATCACACTCAAGCAGCAACAAGACTTACAGCAAACCCATCAGCACAGCTTATCTGACTATAATAAACAGTTAGAGAAATACATATCTAATAAAAATGATACACAGCAAAAGCTAAATGACATCAACAGCTACTTACAGAAAAACGAGCATCACCAGCAGCTTAATGTTGATATAAGCAGCTTAGACGCGCTCGGACAGAGTATCAAAGCACAGATAAAAGACAACTACGAACAATATCAACAGCAGCAACTTAAAGAACAAGATAATATTAAGCTCTCGAATCAGCTTAAACAGGTTCAAGATAAGCTTCAATCCAATCAAAAACGATACGATGACAAACTGGCTCAGCTGGCTGACGTAAAACAACAGCAAGATACCTTACTGCAAGGTCAGCCCTTGGCGAAGTTCCGTGAGCAGTTGCAGCATATTGATGCAACCAATACGCAGCTAACAAATATTCATCAGCAACTCGATACTGTTAAAGAGTTAGCGGCTAATATTAACTCTGAAAAGTCTGCAACTACAAAGCTCAACACAGATATCGAAAACCTGAAAAAAGTAATCGATAGTGCCAATAAAGACCTTGAAGTGCTTGCTAGGAATAAACAAGACAAACAGGCGCAGGTCGAACAGCAACAGAAAATTATTGAGCTTGAAGCCAAGCTTGAGGATTACATTGAGCTATTAGAGCAGAATCAGCCCTGCCCGCTTTGTGGTTCTACTGAACATCCAAATGCGGGGAATAAGCCGTCGGATACCAGCGAGCAGCAATCCAAGCTGAATCAGTTAAAAGAGGCGCTTAATCAGCTTGATACGCAAATCGATACCGCTAAAAATAAGCTAGATGATGATAAACTCTTATGCAACACCACAGAATATAAACTGAACGAAACCCAGTCACAATTAACCCAAACTGTGCAGCGTCTTAATGATGCACTGACTTACATACGTGAGCATACAGAGTCCTTAAATGCTCAAATAGATAGCACACCTACTAGCGTACAACAGCTGGTAAACAGTGCTGTTGATACAGCATCTAACGATACTTCTAATACAAGCGTACTGACTGATTTAGACCGATTAATTACCTTCGTTAATAGCACGCCAGCAGATGAGCGACTAGATGAATTACTGTCAATCTGCAAGTCTGTTTCTGATACTATCTATCAAACCCAGCAAGCACTGCAACAACAAAAGCAGCACATCAATGTATCTTTAGATAAGCAGGATGAGCTGACTAAGCAAATAGCTAATATTGAGCAAGACACAAAGTCTATTGCAGACCACAATCAGCAGCTTGTTATGGATAGTAAAGATATTGAGAGCAAACAACAGCTGAATCAGCAAAGCATTGATCAGATTAAAAACTCATTGTCACAAGGGTTTGACTCATTGTGCTCAGGATTAGAGCAACTTCAAAAGTTAATCAATCGCTATCCAGAAAGCTCAGTAGATGTCAGTCCAGTTGATAATAATTCATCCCAGACCCTATCAGGCGGTGACCAGCCTATTGAAAAGCCACTCAAACAACTCATACACTGTATTGATAAGCAGCGCTATCTGGACGATGAAGAATGCCAAGAGTCTTTACAGCCCTTGCGTGACTTGCGTCAATCAATGAAGAGACTGAATGAAAGGTACTTAGAGCAAACCTCTTTGCAACAGAAGATGTCTGCACAGGTGCAAACCTTAGAGACTCATATTGAAAACACGGAGTCCCTAATTGAAAAAGAACAAACTTCTCTACACTCATTATCTGAGGAGATAAAACAGCAGTCTAATCATCTGACGCAAATGCAAACTAAGCGCCGTGACTTGTTTGGCGATAAGCAAGTTAACATTGAAGAAAACCAACTACGCGCAGCACTCGATACCGCTAAAAGTCAGCTTAGCCAACTGCGTGAGCAATACAGCAATAGCCAACACCAATTAAACAGTGTCGAAGCAGATGCTCAGCGTATACAAACTCAGCTCTCTGAATTAGAAACAACTCTTGCTGAGCAAGAGCGCACATTCATCTCGCAATTAGGCACACTTGAGTTTGATTCTGAAGCGTCTTTTGTGGCTGCTCGACTATCAAAAGAAGAGCGTGATGCTCTTAATCAAAAGCAGCAGCAGATTAATAATGCGCTAACCTATGCACAAACAACATTAAAGTCAAACGAGCAACAACTGAAACAGAAAACTGATAATCCGCAAACTACGGAATCTAAAGAGGATTTACAACAGCAGCTACAACAGCAACAAAGCTTGGTCGATAAGCTCATTGAGCAAGTTGGCGCTATCAGTCAACAGCTGAAAGCCAATGAAGACCGTAAAGGTCAACAACAGTCTCAGCTTGACGAGATTGATAAACAAAAAGAAAAGCTTAAAGTTTGGCGTGAACTACACTCACTTATCGGCTCAAATGATGGTAAGAGATACCGCACGTTTGCTCAGGGTCTTACCTTTGAAATTATGGTGAGTAACGCCAATACTCAGCTACAAAAAATGAGCGACCGTTACGTGCTGGTTCGTGATGAAGAAAATCCGCTTGAGCTGAATGTGATTGACGACTATCAAGGCGGTCAGATACGCAGTACCAAAAACTTATCGGGCGGTGAAGGCTTCTTAATTAGTCTGGCTCTGGCGCTCGGTTTATCAAGTATGGCCAGCCAAAACATTCGCGTAGACTCCCTATTCTTGGATGAAGGCTTTGGTACGCTGGATGAAGACTCACTGGATGTGGCGCTTAGCACCCTGACTAACCTGCAACAAGAAGGCAAATTAATCGGTATTATCTCGCACGTACAGGCACTAAAAGACAGAATCCATACTCAGATTAGAGTGGATAAACTCTCAGGCGGCTATAGTAAAATCAGTGGTCCTGGGTGTTCTTCGAAGGGTTAACCTCTTTGCTTGTTAATACTAAAACCATGAACTAAATAAAAAGACCTCTTTATATATAAAGAGGTCTTTTCTTAGAGAGATATCATTCTAAATATCTAGTGTTAGCCAATTATTCAGAAATCAGTTTATTAATCTCGCTAATCATAACCGATAACGCAGATAACCCAACCTCAGTAGCATCAAGTTTAGACATTTGCTCTGCCATATCTTCGATAGACTGCTTGTGTACTTGCTGCCACCGTTCAAGTGCTTCAGCTGGTTTCTCTTGTGACAACAGCTTATTCATCATCTGACGCAGACTTCGTGTCAGCTCATTAAACAAGGCATAACGAGCGCGTCTATCCCAATGATTTTGCTGTGGTAAATGCTCTACATTTAGCATCAACCAATCAATATGCAAGTTCTGATACACCTCAAAATACAGCGTTGCAATCTCGTCTACCGGACGATTGTATTGCTCTGCTAATAGTGCTGTATCGAGCGCATCAATGGCATATGGCAATATCGCAAAGCTTTGCGCTTGATCCTTTTGTATTCCCAAATCAGTTAAATCTGACACATCTTCTTCAAGATGCGCTTCAAACTGCTGGGCAATGATGCCTTGTGACTGGGTTAACTCAGAAACACCTTGTTTAAATCTATCAATGGTTGGCGCTACTTGCAAGTCGCTACCAAAGGCGTTGACTAGCCATACAATACCTTGCTCAAGCACTGAGCGGATTCTGATTTCAAGCTGTAACAGCGTTACCGCATCAACCTTATTATCAAGCGACTCAAGCGTTTTCCAGTTCTCTGTCACACTAAAGATATCTCTGACAATCGCATAAGCACGGATTAGAGTCGCCACGCCTTGATTGGTCTCTTCAAATAAGCGGAAGATGGCCTCAATACCAAGACGGTTGACCACGCTATTGGTCAGATACGTACTGATGATTTCGCGGTGTAAGCGGTGACGTGTCATTTCATCAAAGAAGCGACCTGCCAGCTCATCAGGGAAATATTTACGCAGCTCATTGGTAAAGTACGGATCATCTGGTAAATCTGACTCTAGTAGCTGCTCATATACCCACATTTTGCCATAAGCAAGTATCACTGATAGCTCAGGGCGCGTCATGCCTGTACCCGCTTTCATACGCTGCTCAATGACGTCATTGCTAGGCAAGAACTCAATCGCTCTATCAAGACGACCTTGCGCCTCAAGATAATCGATAATACGTTTATGGTCAGTTAAGTTCTCAGCGCCATCTAAATGACTCAGCTCAAGCGCTTGCGGCTGCAAGTAATTTTGACGTAATACCAGATGAGCCACTTCATCAGTCATGCTCTTAAGCAGGTCATTACGCTGCTTGATGGTCATATCGCCCTGCTCGACCACTTTGCCTAGCAAGATTTTGATGTTCACTTCATGGTCAGAGCAGTTCACGCCAGCTGAGTTATCAATCGCATCGGTGTATAAATGACCGCCCTCATGATCAGGACCACCAGATAGAGCGTATTCAATACGGCCCTGCTGTGTACACCCAAGGTTACCGCCCTCACCGATTACACGAGAGCGAATGTCTTCACCGTTCACTCGCACTGCATCGTTAGCACGGTCGCCCACATCCGCATCACTCTCTGCACGGCTCTTGACATAAGTCCCAATACCACCGTTCCAAATCAAATCAACTGGCGCTGTTAATAATCGATTGATCAGCTCATTTGGCGTTAGGTTATCCTCGGAAATATCAAACGCTTCTTTCATCTCATCGCTAATGGCAATCGACTTATCTGAGCGTGAGAACACACCGCCACCTTGGCTAATCAATGACTTGTCATAATCATCCCAAGTTGAGCGTGGTAAATTAAACAAACGCTCGCGTTCTTCATAAGACGCTTTGGTGTCCGGGTTTGGATCAATAAAGATATGCAGGTGGTTAAAGGCCTCTTGCAGTTTAATATGCTTGGATAACAACATACCGTTGCCAAACACATCGCCGCTCATATCGCCAATACCAACGACAGTAAAGTCATCTTTATTTTGGATATCTAAGCCGAGCATTCTAAAGTGACGTTTGACTGATTCCCATGCACCGCGAGCCGTGATACCCATCGCTTTATGGTCATAACCGACTGAACCACCTGACGCAAAGGCATCATCAAGCCAAAATCCGTACTCTTTAGCCACGCCATTGGCGATGTCAGAGAAGCTGGCTGTTCCTTTATCGGCTGCAACAACCAAGTATGGGTCATCTTCATCATGACGCACGGTATTATCAGGGTGTACGACATTACCATCGACCAAGTTGTCGGTCACATCAAGCATACCGCGTAGGAATGTTTGATAACATTCAATGCCCTCTTTTTGAAATACTTCTCGGCCATCGGCAGGGGTTTTCTGCTTAACGATAAAGCCGCCCTTTGACCCGACTGGAACGATTACTGCATTTTTCACCATTTGCGCTTTAACCAAACCTAATACCTCGGTACGGAAATCTTCCATACGATCTGACCAACGCAAACCGCCACGCGCGACTTTACCACCACGTAAGTGAATGGCCTCAACGCGCGGTGAGTAAACAAAAATCTCAAACATTGGTTTTGGTTTAGGCAGGTTTGGAATCTCACTTGCCGCAAATTTAAATGACAGACGATCTTTACGATTGCCATCACTATCACGCTGATAGAAGTTAGTACGTAACATGGCGTTGATTAAATCTAAGTACCAACGCAGTATTCTGTCTTCATCTAAACTGTCTACTTTAGCTAGTGCTGCTTTTAATTGCTCTTGGCAGGCTTTGGTTTTGTCTGCTCGCGCATTGTCGCTGTATTCAGGATTCATACGCGCATCAAACAAGTCAGCAATCATCACAGCGATATCGCCATTTTTAACCAAAGTCTGCTGAATGTATTGACTTGAAAACGGCGCTTTAGCTTGCAGGATATAACGCATTAATGCACGTAACACGACCACTTCAAAGGTGTCTAGACGAGTAGCTAATACCAGCTCATTGAGCGAATCACTCTCTACATGCCCTGCCCAAATTTGAGCCAAACTGTCTTCAAACTGCTCACGAACTACCGCTAAATCAATGGTTTTCTCATTGCGTAGCGTTAGCTCATATTCTTGTAGCCACATTGGCTGTTCTGGTACATCAAACTCATAGGTTTGAGCCGATACCACGAGCACGCCGAAGTTTTCTAAGATAGGTAGAATATTGGACAAGATAGTTGGCTGATTAAGACCGTACAATTTTAGATGTAGCTGATTGCTGTCATCACCGGTTGATTGATACAGCTTCCAAATCATTGGATTGCTGTCACTTAAACTCGCCAAGCGCTTGGTATCCGCCACGCCTGTGCGCACATCAAAGTGCTCTTTATACGCCGCAGGAATCGTATTCAAGTAACGCTTGAATATGCTATTGGCCTTTTGCTCACCCAGCGTCTCTAGCATGACTTGCTGATACTGATCACTCCAATCTTCCACCAGACCATTGAGCTCATCTTCAAGTTCGGTCAAATCAACCGAGTTAATCTCACCCGGCTCAGTGCGCACATGCACATGAACTCTGGCGTGATACGATTCATCAAATTCGGTAGTAAATCCTGAAGACGTACCATTGAATGCATCGACTAACGCCTTTTGAACTTTCACACGCATACTGGTGTTGAATTTATCGCGAGGGATATAAACCAAGCACGACACAAAACGCTGATAATGATCTAAGCGGGTAAATAGGCGCAGACGTTTTTTGTCTTTAAGCTGCGCAATACCAGCAACGATAGGATACAGCTCATCGATACCGGCTTGGAATAAGCCATCACGTGGCAGGCTATTAATGATGTGCATATACTTGTGATAGTTGTAGCCATTTTTAGGAAAGTCAGCCTGCTCCATGATTTTGTTGGCTTTTTCACGCAGTAGAGGAATCTGCTCAACGCTCAGCTGATATGCCTGTGAGGTTAGCAAGCCGATAAAGCGATACTCACCGATTAGATGACCAGATTCATCATATTTATGGATACCTAAGAAATCCATATACACGTCGGTTGAACGCTACCAATTGCAGTACGCTACGGCCACTGTGGAAATGATGCTCTTCAACGCTCGGGTTAAACAAACGTAGTGCTGGCTCGTTGTCTTGATAAGATTTTAATAATACAAAATGATGCAGTGCCATGCCTGCTAGGTCGGTATCTGACTCTAGCCCAGCCAAGCGCCCTGCGACGTTGCGGTAATAGACTGAAATAAAATCTTCCAGCAATGCCTGGTCTTTACTGATATAGCCACTGGCAATATTGGTGATATTTTTAAGACGTTCAGCGCTTAATATAAGCGTGTTTTTCATATTCATTCCCTTGTATTTATCTCAACAATTAATTTTTAGTTATGATGAATTGTTTTTTTAGTTATGATGCAAAATCTTTTGTTATGGAATTTTATTCTACGCCTAGTTTTATTGAGACTAAAGGCTTAAACAATGTTTCATCAATTGCCGTTTTACTCATAATTATTAGTAGGTAGTTAGCAATGAAACTCGTCTTGAAATCTGAAATTTTTTATTAAATTATTGATAGATATAACAGATAAGCAGTCGTGCCAGCAACTTAAAAGCAATAAACGCGCTATTTGATGATTTATAAAAGAAAGTATTACGTTTAGAATATGGACTTTTTGCCTCAGAAGGTTCTTAATAGACTACCTGCGCAACCTGACTGACTGACTGGTCTAATAGACTGGAAACTCATGATATTGCAACAATATATAGTTATAGCCAAACGCTAAAAATATAGAAACAGACTTATTAAATAAAAATCGGATCATTATTTATGACTTCATTATCAACCTCTACGTTTAATACACCGCCCCCCGCTGAAAAGAATCGGGAATACTTAACACCGGATAACTGTGGTTTTTTCCAAGACACCAGCGACACCAAGTCGCATTTGTTGGCAACTGGATACAAACTGCTTGCCCATAAAGGCTTTACAGCCGTTGGTATTAAACAAATACTAGACACCGCTGGCGTGCCAAAGGGCTCTTTTTACCATTACTTTGCCTCTAAAGAAGCCTTTGGTGAGGCCATCATTAAAGGGTACTTTGAGCATTATAAAAACCGCCTTGAAGCCATCTCAGATCAAGAAATCAATGCTCAACAAAAGCTATATAACTATTTTCAGTTCTGGTACAACACTCAGCAAAACGAATGTGACCACGAAAAGTGTCTGGTGGTTAAGCTAAGTGGTGAAGTATCAGACATCTCTGACCCCATGCGTGAAGCGCTGGCGGGCGGCTATATGCAAACCATCAACTGGATTAGCAAACAAATCAAAGAAGGCTGGGAAGATGGTTCAATACCTAAGACTGAGAACCTAGCTGCAGAGAGTATCGCCAAACGTTGGTATTATGCTTGGCTGGGTGCGAGTTTGATTGCTAAGACCAGTCGCTCTAATATTCCCCTTGCTGAAGTGTGGCAAATGACGACATCAGAGCTTGGTCGTTAGAATATTAAATATAAAAGGCGTTTATTGACGTAAGTAACGATATATAGAATAAAAGGGATTTAAAATGAAGTTCAATCATATCGGCATTCCTACTCAAGAAAGATTTGAAGGTGAAATTGATTTGCCGCATTTAAAAATGACAGTTTCTGATCACGAAAACAACCCTTACGGTATACAGTGGCAGCGCTATTGGGATGATGCGCCTTATCCTGATATTGTAAAGACTATCCCCCATGTGGCTTTTGTGGTCGATGACCTAGAAAAAGAGCTTGAAGGTAAGAAGGTTATTATTGAGCCCAACTCCCCTAGCGAAGGCTTAATCGTAGCTTTTGTTGAAGTCAACGGTGCGCCTATCGAGCTTATGCAGTACTTATAGCTCACAACACAATCCATAACACAACTGCAATTATTACCGAATATAATTGGTAGGCGATTGACCTCCTCACCATTTATTAGATAGTTTTGTAAAAATACTAGACGACCGGTCTAATCCACCTGTATTATATCCATTATCAATTACGAACTAGCCTGTCTTAACCATCTAATTTGTAGGCCTAGACTTAATCATTTAACTCCATTTTTTTAAAAAAGCTTCTAACCACATATTCTCAAACTTATTTTCTAGCACAAATATTACCGTTTAAAAACAAATATCAGCGTTTAAAAGAAGCTTTTTTTCATCCTCATTTTTAGCAAATCAACCAAGGATTTTTATGAATAACTTTCAGTATTTCAACCCAGTACGTATCGTTTTTGGCGAAGGTCAAATCAAAGAGCTATCAAATTTGGTGCCTAACAATGCTCGCGTGTTAATCACTTACGGTGGTGGCTCAGCACAGCGTACTGGCACACTTGACGAAGTAAAAGATGCTTTAAATGCTGAGGGCAGCAAACGTGAAGTGTTTGAATTTGGCGGTATTGAGCCAAACCCTGAATTCACCACGCTAATGAAAGCGGCTGATATGGTCAATGAAAATAACGTCGACTTTATCTTAGCTGTTGGCGGCGGTTCTGTTATTGATGGCAGTAAATTTGTCGCATTGGTATCTCACTTAACCGAAGAAGACAGCCCGTCTTCAAATAAGGTATCACGTGAAAAAGCATGGGACGCTTTGACCAGCTTTACTAAAGGTATCGACTCAGCCATTGATTTAGGCGCAGTATTAACCATTCCAGCAACAGGATCAGAGATGAACTCTGGCGGCGTAATTAATTATAGTGAACGTCAAGCCAAACTCCCTTTTGGCAACCCACTTACTTATCCTAAATTCTCAATCTTAGACCCTACTAAGACCTTGACCTTACCTGAGCGTCAAGTAATGAACGGTGTGGCTGATGCCTTTGTTCACGTAATCGAGCAGTATTTAACCTATCCAGTGAATGCTAAAGTACAAGATGCTTTTGCCGAAAGCCTGCTAAAAATCTTAATCACTGAAGGTAAAGCCGTTAAAGCCAATCCAGACGACTTAGAGGTACGCAAAAATATCATGTGGACAGCGACTATGGCATTAAACGGCCTAATTGGTGCTGGCGTGCCACAAGACTGGACCACACACATGATTGGTCACGAATTAACGTCATTACACAGCATCGACCATGCTCGTACGTTAACCATAGTTCTGCCATCACTAATGCGTGAGCTAAAAGTCAGCAAAAAAGACAAGCTTCTACAATATGCGCAAAACGTTTGGAATATCAGCACCGATACCGCTCAAGACGAAGACGCTATCATTGAAGAAGCCATTGTTCGCACTGAGAACTTCTTCAAAGACTTAGGTTTACCAATCAGTCTTGCTGATGCCAACTTAGATGAAAGCGCTATTGATCCTATCATCAAGCAATTAGAAGCGCACGGTATGACTAAACTTGGTGAGCACAAAGCCAATGATCTAGAAGTCTCTCGCCGTATCTTACAGCGTGCCGCTCAAGCTTAATTTGTATCATATTGGCCTACTTGCAATCGTTTATAAGCCTTGTACAAAAGCACGGCATTGGCACAGCTTACCTACTCTACAATGAAATAGGCAACTGTGCCCTTCTCCAATACAAGTTAAATTAATTAAAACAAACGCGAATAACAATAAAGGATGACTCTCATGACTTTTGATACTACCCAATCAGATACCCTAAATCGTCAGGTAAAACTGGCCAGCCGTCCTCACGGTAAACCGGTGGATGACAACTTTGAATTAACCACGACAGAGGTCCCCACGCCAAGTGACAGCGAGATGCTACTACGCACCTTGTATCTATCCCTTGACCCTTACATGCGCGGCCGTATGAGTGACACCAAAAGCTATGCCGATCCCCTAGAAGTGGGCGATGTCATGCTAGGCGCCACCGTATCGCAAGTGGTTAGCTCAAACGTTGAAGGCTTTAGTGAAGGTGATATCGTGGTTGCTTACGGCGGCTGGCAGGACTATAGCGTCAGCAACGGTGAAGGCGTATACAAGCTAACCAAAGACATGAGCAACCCGTCCTACGGCTTAGGCGTACTCGGTATGCCAGGCTTCACCGGCTATATGGGCCTAACCGATATTGGTAAACCTCAAGCCGGCGAAACTTTAGTAGTGGGTGCAGCAACCGGTCCTGTAGGCGCAACTGTCGGCCAAGTGGGCAAAATTCATGGCCTAAAAGTAGTTGGCGTGGCAGGTGGTGCTGATAAGTGCAAATATGCGGTAGAAGAATTAGGCTTTGATGTGTGTCTTGATCACCGTGCCGATGACTTTGAAGCGCAATTAGCAGCAGCGTGTCCTAATGGTATTGATATCTACTATGAAAACGTTGGTGGCCGGGTATTTGATGCGGTATTACCGCTACTCAACGCCCACGCTCGCATCCCTGTTTGTGGCCTTGCAGCTCACTATAACCAAACCGAACTGCCTGATGGCAAAGACCGCTTAAGCCTGCTAATGAGCACCATCTTAAGACAGCGCCTAACCGTGAAAGGCTTTATTATCTTTGAAGAGTACGGCGATCACTTCCCGCAGTTCTTACAAACTATGGGCAAATGGGTCACTGAAGGAAAAGTTAAAACCAAAGAACATATGGTTGATGGTTTGGCTAATGCCCCACTAGGCTTCGTGGATATGCTTGAAGGCAATAACTTTGGTAAAACCGTGGTTAAAGTTGCTGATCCTAAATAATAAATAATGAAGCTTAAAATCTCACTCAAAAAACTTACTTAAAAATAGATAATAATCAAAGGACAATATATGAAAATTTTAATGGTACTGACCTCACACGATAAGCTGGCAGAAACTGGCAAAAAAACGGGCTTCTGGTTAGAAGAATTTGCCGCTCCTTACTATGCTTTCAAAGATGCTGGCGCTGAGATTACATTAGCCTCTCCTGCCGGCGGTCAGCCACCCCTTGACCCAAGCAGTGATGTGCCAGAAGCACAAACTGAATTTACTGAACGCTTTAAAGCAGATGAAGCAGCCAATAAACAGCTAGCCACTACTCATAAGCTTGCTGAGATTAAGGCAACCGATTATGACGCAGTATTCTATCCAGGCGGTCATGGTCCTATGTGGGATTTGGCAGTTGATCTAAAATCCATCTCACTTATCGAAGACTTTGTTAAATCAGACAAACCCGTTGCCTTTGTTTGCCACGCACCCGCTGCTCTGAAAAACGTAAAAGTAGACGGCGAGTACTTGGTAAAAAATAAAAAAGTCACTGGCTTTAGTAACACTGAAGAAGAAGCCGTTGGCCTGACTGACGTGGTGCCTTTCTTATTAGAAGACGTACTTCAAGAAAATGGCGGTCATTATGAAAAAGGTGCGGACTGGCAATCATACGTGGTTGAAGATGGCTTATTAATTACCGGTCAAAACCCTGCTTCATCAGAAGATGTGGCCAAGGTTCTTATTGAACGATTACAAGCCTAAGGCGAATTTATGATTAAACTTCACCATCTAAACCAGTCACGCTCACTGCGTATCTTATGGTTATTAGAAGAGCTGGGCCAGCCTTATGAAGTGGTTAGTTATCAGCGTGATGCGACCACTCATTTAGCACCCGAGAGCCTAAAACAAGCGCACCCACTGGGTAAATCACCAGTGATTGAGCTTGATGGTCAAGTGGTTGCTGAATCTGTCGCCATTACCGAGCTGTTAATTGATCGTTTTGCTGCCGATACCCTGCGCCCTGCACCTGATAGTGCTGAATACGCTCTATATCTACAGTGGATGAACTTTGCTGAAAGCTCATTGATGGTGCCTATGCTACTTGAACTATTCACTCAGGCTGCTGGTGTTGGTGACAACGAGTTCCTAAAAGGCTATATCGCCAAAGAGAAGCAAAATCTGCTTAGCTACTTAAATGATGAGCTTGAAGGAAAATCATTTATTGTGGCTGACAAGCTAACTGGCGCTGACTTTATGTTGTCGTTTGATTTAATCATGCTAGAGCAGCGCGGGATCTTAGCAGAGTACCCTAACATTGCCGCTTACGCACAGCAGTTGGCCAAGCTTGATAGCTATCAGCGAGCTTTGCAGCTTGAAGCTCAGTACGATGAGTCTAAATAAGCGGTCACTGACACTGACTTCTGATATAGTTATGCTCTGAAGCGTTATGTTTTAGACAAAAAAAGTTTTAGACAATAAAAAGCAGCCCTTTAATATATTAAAGGGCTGCTTTTTTATTCATATAAACTATGCAAATAAACAAGGTATTACCTAAGCCTCTTGGAGCAGGCTTATACTAGAAACCTATTAAGAGCAGCTGACATAGTTTCCTTTATTATCAATACACATCTGGGCGCCATTGGCTGCGTTGCCTACCCAAGCTTTGCCATCTTTAAACACAAAAGGCTCGGCCCCTTTATAAGTTGCGCCTCTACCTCGGCGAACTTTTGACTCTTCATAGTTGAACGGGATGACAAGCTCTCCAGCCAAGTTCACAAAGCCCCATTTATTATCCATACGCACCCCAGCAAGACCTTCAGAGAAAGGCATTGCTTGCTGGAATAAGAATTTAATCATAGGTACGCCGCTATAGTTAACATAGCCCCATTTCCCATCACGCTTTTCTGGCTGCCAAACTTGCGCATTGGCCGTATTGGTAAAGCTTTGAGTCTGTGTTGGTGTCTGCGTAACACTTGGGCTTTGAATCACTGTGGTGGTATTTACCACAGGTTTAGAAGCTATTGTTGTTGCATTACGGTTAGGGACAGTTTTAGCTGGATTTGCAGTCGGTCGTCCATTGATATCCACCCACTGCGTACCGCTTCGGGTGGTAATGGTTGCTAGGTTGCCATTAAAGTCACTGATGCTTCTATTGTTCGCTGAAAAAGGAACAATGACTCTATTTTTGGTATCAATCACCCCAAAGCTACCGGCTTTTTTTACCACAATACGATTATTACTTACCGCACGTGACCAGCCTTTGGTTTGACTGTCTCCAGCAATCACATCATAAACTGCAGGAATAACCTCTCGACCTGAAGTATTGATATAACCTACTTTGCCTCGTCTTTGAACGGGAATAAGCCCATCTTTAAGCTTGCTGACATCAATACCATTGTACCGCGATAAATCAGCAACTCGCTTCCCTCTCTTATCAATTAAAGCTACCGGCTGACCTGAGTCTTTTAAAGCTAAGAAATAATCACTACTGGCCGTACAAAAAACATTGGAGTAGTAGCTTTTGGGTACCTGACAGGCATAAGCCGGTACACTCAGCACCCCTAAAGTGGCACAGAGTGAGAGGGCTTTAATCAGATGCGATTTTGAATTACGGGTTGTATTTAATGTCATATCTCTAATAAGTAGTAAATAGATTGTGTGTTTATTGAAAAATAACAGAATTTAAATAGATATACCATGCTTGCAATAAAATATTGCAATCAAGTAGTAATAAGGAAACTCTGTTTCGACTATTTTACCTACTTATGCAGCCATTAGTTGGATAAAAACTTTTGTTCAAGCCAACTGTTCATAAACACATTATCTGGGTCATATTTTTTCGTATTTCTAAAAAACGTGCTATTTGTGGATATAGCTCGTGTAACTCAGCGGTACTCAGCTTATTTACCTTACCCCAATGCGGATGGCCGTTCCACTTTTTCATATAATCGTATAGCCAATTAAATAACGGCTCGCTATCCATACCCCTATAGACGTGGAAAGTTGACTTCCTCCCCTCGCTAAACCGAGGGGATTCCTACAGCTAGACGGTCAAGCCCGACCGCAAGGATGTTCTTAGCAGCATTGATATCTCTATCATGCCATGTGCCACACTCAGCACACCTCCATCCTCTTATTCGCAAACCTGCTCTACCTCTCGGACTACTGTCACTTATCTTGTGGCAGCACGAGCAGGTCTGGGTAGTGTAACTCTCATTTACGATCTCAAACTGACAACCTGCATGCTTGCATTTGTATTCCAGTTGTCGTTTAAGTTCAAACCAACCTGCATCGTATGTCGATTTAGCTAGCTTGGTCTTTTTATTGGTAAATGAGCGTGATTTAACATCACCAACCACAATCAAGGCATTGCCCTGCACTAGCTTTGTGGTGAATTTATGAATTAAGTCTAATCTTGTGTTTTTGATTTTGGCATGGATTGCTTTGACACGCTTTTTATTCTTAGCACGCTGAGCGGTTGCTAATTTATTCGCCCATTTTTGAGTCTGTTTAATCTGTAGTTTGTGGCCCGTTGATGTGGTAGCAGCTTCCTTTAAACCTAAGTCAATACCAACGCTACCCATACCACTTGCTTGTTTGGGGTAGTCTTTAACGGTGATACACGCATACCAACGATTACGACTGTCTTGTACTATCTCTAAGGTGTTGATTTGATATAGGCTTAGGTTGTAGCTATCGAATACATCTATGATGAGCTTTTGACCTTTAGAAAGTGATAGCTGAATTTTTGATTTAAGTGCTTTCTTTCCCGTTTGTCTTGTGCTTAGATACTTGATAGCAGACTTTTTAAAAGGTATCCAACCTAGTGATTTACGTTTGGTATCAGGACGGTTGGTGCGCCAGTTAAGTTTGGCTTTTTTAAACTGTTTACGTGATTTAGCGTGAGTCTCATTGATAGCTTGTAAGGTCTGACTGTGTAATCCTAAATACTCACCGCTACCTTTGGTATACTCACTTAAATCATAAGCACTAAAAAACTTACCGGTACGTTTTAAATGTTCAAAGCACAGCGCATTAACATAGTTCCACACGAAGTTTACTGAACCGCTTAGCTGATTCAGCTCTTTTATGTGCTTGTCTTTAATGCGTAGTTTGAGGGTTTTCATACCTTTAGTATGCCGAGATTAATTTTAGCTTACAACCCTTTAACTGCTTCTTACGACAGTATATGTCGCCTTATATCCACCCCCTGAAGTGGGTGGTTTTACGGCGACCGGTGATAAATTTACAAGCAAGGTCAATCACATCCCTTTGCTTAACACTCTTTTTTAACAACCCCTTTTAACACTCTATATCTGTGAGGCCCTACCTTATGTCAAAAACCACCAGATTAAGCTCAAATAATAAAATCAAAATGACCTTACTAAAGAGCGTGTTGGTCCTTGGACCTGCCATCATACTTGCCAGCTGTGCCAGCCAAGCCCCAGTACAACAAGTGCCTGTAAGCAAGCCTGCCCCAGTGGTAATTGTTAAGCCCAAACCAAAGCCTGCACCACAGCCCAAGCCTGCACCAGAGCCAAAGGCCACTTATAGCAGCTTCTATGAATGGAAATCTGACTTTAGTACGCGTGCGGTAAATCAAGGTTATAACGCCTATGATGTGAGCCGTATTTTAGACTCAGCACAGTTAAACAGTCAGGTAATCTCACTAGATTCTAACCAAGCTGAGTTCGTAAAAATGCCTTGGGACTATGCGGATTCCGCGGTATCTGGTGGACGTATCAGCACAGGTAAGAGCAAATTTAACGACCAACGCTCATTGCTAAGCCGCCTTGAATCTCAATATGGAGTAAATGCTGAAATCATTACTGCTATTTGGGGCATGGAGTCTTCTTACGGTGCGGTTACTGGTAACAGCTATATTCCAAGTTCACTAGCCACCTTAGCTTATGATGGTCGCCGCCGTGCTTGGGCGGAAGATCAGTTATTGTCCTTAATCAAACTGATCCAAAGTGGCGATGTTTACCCTTCACAGCTAAATGGCTCATGGGCTGGCGGTATGGGTCACACTCAATTTATCCCAGGTACTTGGTTAGAGTTCGGTGTTGATGGTGATGGCGATGGCCGCCGTAGTCCTTGGGTAACTGCGGACGCTTTATCTTCTACGGCTAACTATCTAAGCAAATCAGGCTGGGTACGCGGTCTATCTCCGTTCTACGAAGTGACTTTACCTGCCAACTTTGACTTCAGCTTATTAGGCCAAAAGCTTCCAGGTTCAAGCTGGCGTAATATGGGTATTAGCCCAATAGATGGCGCTTATCTTGATGCCAACACTGCGTTTGAAATGTGGCTGCCAGCGGGTAAAGACGGCCCTGCTTTATTATTAAGCCCTAACTTCGATGTGATTAAGGTATACAACAACTCTTCAAACTATGCGTTAGGAGTGAGTTTACTAGGTCGAGGTATCAACGGTCAGTCAGGTATTCAAAAATCATGGCCTCGTTATGAGAAGCCTTTAACCAGCGCTCAAGTTCGTAATCTACAACAGCGTCTAACCAATGCTGGTTACGACACCAAAGGTGTGGATGGCATTATGGGCACCAATACCCGTAACGCTTTTGCTCGCTGGCAAGCTGCCAATGGTCAGACACCTGATGGCTTTGTGACACTAAACAGTGCTTCTTCCTTAATTTGGTAGCCCCTCACTGGTTAACGAAAACTGATTAAAAAAATAGCCGTTCAATGAACGGCTATTTTTTATGGTTAGTATGCAGAATGGCATAGGGTTAGTAGGGTAATAAGCTTCCTAAGCTGTCAGCTATTATCCTCGCAAGCGCATCAAGCCCTCTTGCTGCACTGTGGCCACTAAATTACCGTTTTGCCAAAACTGACCATGATTCAAGCCTTTTGAATGAGAGGTGGTATCGCTCCACATGTCATAAAGTAGCCACTCATTGATATCAAAAGGACGATGAAAATGCATTGAGTGATCAATACTAGCCGCTTGTAGCCCTTTGGTCATAAAGCTAATGCCATGTGACATAAGCCCGGTGCCAACTAAGTAATAATCTGAAGAAAATGCCAATAAAGCTTGCTGTATGGCTACTGGCTGCTCACCTAACTCACGAATACGTAGCCAGTTGGCCTGTTTTGGTTCCATCGGCTCAGGGTAAACAGGGTCACGTGGTTTTACTGGCTTAATTTCAACATGACGGGGACGCATAAAACGCTCACGCAACGGCTCGGGTACACTTCCCACGTGATGCTCTTTTAAAGACTGCTCTGACTCTAAATCTTCTGGCGGTGGGTAAGCTGGCATTTCTTCTTGATAGTCAAGCCCTCCCTCCATCGGAGAGAAGGAAGCAATCATGGTAAATACAACCTGCTCTAACTTATTGCCCTGTTGGTCTTCTTTGTATTGTATTGCAGTTACTTCACGTGCAGATAGACTACGGCCATCTCTCAGATGACGGACTTTATAAATAACCGGCTGATTAATACTACCACCGCGCAAAAAATAACCATGCAAAGAGTGACATGGTTTGTCTTCATTTAAGGTATGCGATGCTGCCATAATTGCTTGAGCCAGCACTTGACCACCAAAAATGCGCTTTCCTACATAATCAAAGCTCTCTCCTTCAAATACATCAGGAGCCACTTCTTTTAATTTCACGGTATTTAATAATTGATCAACAAGCTGTTTATAATCAAACATTTAACTCTCCAGCAACCCTAAATAATCTTAGCCCTACGCCCCAAAAAATACTGTGTAACCCTTATAATACGAGTCATATTATACATACTAAGTTAGTGTAAATAATAATACTTATCGTAAAGTCCCAGTTTCGTAAAAATGAATAAAAGTAGTTTGACCAACTTTACTCGCTCAAAACTGCGACATTATGACTGAATATTTGATGGTTACTTTTTGGCACAAATTGAGTTTTGAATGAGGAGCATCAAAGCATCCAATACTCTATAATAAAGCTATAGCTTCATATTTTCAGAGAACAACTGTATTACTTTATTGTATTTTGTGGCAATATAGCCCTATCATTATTAATAGGTTTGACTAATACTTATGCTACCATCTCGCTTAATGCATTCTTTAAAAAAGCGCCTAAAACAGCAGCGCCAAGCCCAAAAATCCACTAAGAACATTGCGTCAAATGCTCAACGCTCTACTTCGAGCTTACAAGAGCAAGCTGCTCAAGCCAGTGCAGCTATTTCTCGCTCTGGTCGCTCTGTAAACCAGTTATATCGAAAACTATCTGGTAAAACACTCGATTTGGCAGTGAAGCCAAAGGTCATTGGTGACCTACCCACCATCAACACCGAAGATGAAGCGCTCACCTTCTATGTATTACGCGAGTACTCTCGGTCTAATAGTATTCTAGTCGACTTACAGACCAAAGAGCATAACTTCCCGCCAGCTTTAGTGGGTGTGGAAAACCCTGCCCTTAATATTAGCGAAAACGCGGCGATTATTTTTCTAAACCATCCTAATGCAGATGGCCGTAAGGTGTCTCCAAGACTATCCCGCTTGGTAACCGCTTGCCGTGAAAACCCAGCCGTAAAGATTAATCTGGTACCCGTTTCAATCTTATGGGGCCGCGCTCCAGATAACGAAGACTCTTTGTTTAAGCTTTTAATGGCTGATAACTGGGAAGAACCTTCTATTACCAAGCAGCTGTTTAACATCGGTATGATGGGACGTGATACCTTCGTTCAGTTTCACCCACCCCAGTCTTTGCATGATTTGGTGGAGTCCTTATCTACTTCACAGACAGACAGCTCTGAGCAGTCCTCTCAATTATCACAGCAACTGTTTGACTCTGTCGATTTAGAAAACAGTCAGACGCCAAACAGTGACAAAGAACTGCTACTTGAGGCCAAAAGAAATGTTGAGGCTGACTGCTTATCCACCTCTACCGCTTTGGTTACTGCTTCAGAAGCCAACTTTAGCTTAGCGTTGCTGGTACAGCACAAATTAAATGCTTACTTAGACAGTCAGCGTCAAAGTATGATTGGCCCCGACTTATCTGATAGACGCAACTTAGTAGACAAGCTGGTTAATTCCCCGGCGATTCATTACGCCTGTCAAAAAGAGGCAGAAGAGTCAAACATTAGCTTTGATGAGGCCAAAAAACTGGCTCGCGGTTACATCAACGAGATAGCCAACGATTATAATTACTCAGTTATTCGCTTCTTCTACAGATTTTTAACTTGGCTGTGGACTCAGCTTTATGACGGCATCGAGGTCCATCACTTTGAGCAAGTACGTGAGCTGGCTACGACTCATGAGCTTATCTATGTCCCTTGTCACCGAAGCCATGTGGACTATCTGCTACTGGGCTATGTTATCTTCCAAAAAGGCTTAAGTTTGCCTTATGTCGCAGCTGGAAACAACTTAGACGTTCCTGTACTTGGCCCTATCTTACGCAATGCAATTGCGTTCTATATTCGTCGTAGCTTCAAAGACAATGAGCTATACAAAGCCGTCCTACGAGAATATCTACATACTCTAATCCAACGCAATACGCCTATCGAATACTTCATCGAAGGGGGCCGCTCACGCTCAGGTCGCTTACTACCCCCTAGATTAGGCATGCTATCAATGACAGTACACAGTCATCTAAGAGGCTCAAATAAACCGATGGCATTCATCCCAACCTATATCGGTTATGAGCGCATCATGGAGGGTGGTACTTATATTGGTGAACTTAAAGGTAAGCCAAAAGAATCAGAATCTATACTAGGTCTGTTAAAAGTCAGCCGCAAAATTGAGCGTATCTTCGGTCACGTACACCTAAGCTTCGGTACTCCCCTACTCATGGAAGACTTCATGGAAAAGTTTGACGTCAAGCCTAACAGCTTACCTGTTGATCGTACTGACACGCCGCTAAGTGATAATGCGATGGCCATGGTAGATAATCTTGGCATTAAAATCATGCAAAATATCAATAAGGCAGCCGTAGTTAACCCTATCGCCTTGCTGTCTTTGGTATTACTCTCTACCCCAAAAGCAGCTCTAGATGAAGACAGCTGCCGTGAACAACTGGCTCTTTATCAAAAAATAGCCCATGGCTCTCCTTATTCTGAAAGCACTATCATTACCGATATGTCGCCACAATCCATCATTGATTACGGCATTAAGCTTAAGCTGGTAGAGCGTACCCCGCATATCTTAGGGGATATGATTAAAGTCTTGCCAAAGCAGATGGCAATCTTAAGCTACTTTAGAAACAACATCTTGCATGTGTTCATCATGTCATCATTCCTATCGGCCTTAGTCTATAGTAATGGCCGTATTCAGCGTGAGCACTTAGATAATATCGTCACTCAGCTTTATCCTTTCTTACAAAGTGAGCTGTTTTTATACCGTGCTGCTCGTAACTTGCCTGCTATGATTGATGAGAAGTTAAATAACTTGATTGATCAAGGAATGGTAGTGGACTTAGGAGATGGTGTACTGGGAACACCAGAGAAAAACAGCGAGCAATATCAACAATTAGATATGCTAGCCACCCCAGTGTCTCAAAGCCTTGAGCGTTACTTTATGTCGTTGGCTTTATTAGCACAACAAGGTTCAGGTAATTTAACCGCTGAGCAAGTGGTCGACTTATGTCATCTATTAGGTCAGCGTCTGTCTGTCTTATACGCAGATGATATCCCTGACTTCTTCGATCGTGCTCTATTTACTAGCTTCTTGAGCACGTTAATACGCTTAGACTATGTACAAAAGGATCCAGAAACTGGAGTGTTAACCTTTGATGAGCGTATTAATAATATTGCTCGCCATGCCCACTACATCCTAAGCCCTGATATCATGCAAATCTTACAGCATGTGGCGACTTTGGATGAAGAAGACATAAACCATGCTATTAGTGAAATCAACAATAAGAAACTAAGCAAGTTTAGCCGTAAGCGTTAGGCTTTAATGGTTTAGAATAAAAAAGAATTGTTTAGAACGAAAAAGGGACAGCCAGTGGCTGTCCCTTTTTTTGGTACTCCCCACAAAAAACTATTGTTAGTAAGCTCAGTTAACAAGAATTCTTCTATACACATAATATATATCAATATCAAGTAATATTTATTGCAAAATGATTACAATTATGTAATTATTTGATACGTACAATCGAACCAATCACTACTTATGTCGTTATTCAACGTCATCTCTGAAACATGTTGGATGTTAGTATGGACTATAGAAAAATTAAAAAGGATAACAACCTACTTATAGACATCGCAGATAGTTTAGAGCGACATTCAATGCAGTGCCGACGATGTGGAGACCTAGCTGCCCCACTACACCAGAAAGGCCATCTATATAAATGTCTATCTTGCGAAAAAATCTACGATGGCGTTAACTATAATTTCACTCGCTTAAAGCCAATTTGCTCAAATGAAGCTGCTCCAGTTGAAGCTCCTCAATTTTATGATAATAAAGTACAGGCTGAATGCTTTAATGAAGCCATAAACTTACTCCGAGAAAAGACCCATCAACAGAAAGCAACTGAGCCTTTATACAGCAAACTAATAAAGCATATTTTCACTAAAAAGAGGCACTAGCCTAACTCAGAGAATTACCTTCATGTGAAAGTCTCCCTATAAAAAAAGCCGCTTCTTATAAGAAGCGGCTTTTTTTGTACTACAATCAAGTTGCAGAAAGATTAAGCTTGTTCTTGCTCAACACCTTTCATAGTTAACTTGATGCGGCCACGGTTATCAACGTCTTGAACCAGTACATTGATTTCTTGACCTTCACTTAGATAGTCAGAAACGTTTTCTACACGCTCATCTGAGATCTGTGAGATGTGTACTAGACCATCAGTACCTGGTAATACGGTCACGAATGCACCGAAGTCTACAACGCGAGCTACAGTACCTTTATATACTTTACCTACTTCAACTTCCGCAGTTAAAGCTTCAATCTGGCGAATCGCTTCTTTAGTAGCTGCTTTGTTCTCACCAAAGATACGAATAGTACCATTGTCATCGATATCGATAACCGCACCTGTGTCTTCAGTTAGCTGACGGATGGTTGCACCACCTTTACCGATAACATCACGAATCTTGTCGGAGTTGATTTCCATTACTGCATAGTTAGGGGCATGAGCGTTAATCTCAGTACGGCTAGCAGGTAATACTTCGTTCATCGCATTTAGGATATGGATACGGCCAGCGTGTGCTTGCTCAAGCGCTTTTTCCATAATATCAGCAGTGATACCTTCAATCTTGATATCCATCTGTAATGCAGTAATACCATCTTTAGTACCGGCTACTTTAAAGTCCATATCACCTAAGTGATCTTCATCACCTAAGATGTCTGATAATACAGCGAAACGATCGCCTTCTTTAACCAGACCCATAGCAATACCGGCTACAGGGGCTTTCATAGGTACACCAGCGTCCATTAATGCAAGACTTGCGCCACAAACTGAAGCCATAGAAGACGAACCGTTAGATTCAGTAATCTCTGATACCACACGGATTACGTATGGGAAGCGATCGCTGTCTGGAAGCATGGCTTGAACACCACGACGAGCTAGACGGCCATGACCGATTTCACGACGCTTAGGCACACCTTCACGACCTGTCTCACCTACTGAGAAGTGTGGGAAGTTGTAGTGCAACATGAAATGATCTTGGATAGTACCCGCTAGCGAGTCAATTAAGTTCACGTCACGTGAGTTACCTAAAGTTGTGGTTACTAAAGCCTGAGTTTCACCACGGGTGAATAGTGCTGAGCCATGAGTATAAGGTAGAACGCCTACTTGGATATCTAAAGCACGAACTGTGTCTAAGTCACGGCCATCGATACGTGGCTTGCCAGAAAGAATCGCGTCACGAACTGTACGATACTTAAGGTCGTCGTAGATTTCTTTAATTTGAGCTTCTTTCTCGCCAAACTCTTCACTTTCAGGATCGCCAGCAAGTGCTTCGATAGCCGCTGCTTTGATCTCATCAAGCTTCACATAACGGTCTTGCTTGTCGCTGATTGAATAAGCTTCTGCTACTTGGCCGCCAAATTGGGTAGTAACTTGTTCTTTTAATTCAGCGTTTAATTCAGGAGCAACGAACTGCTGCTTTTCAGTACCTACGGCTTTGGCAAGCTCAACAATGTTATCAATAACAATCTGTTGCTGTTCATGACCGTATAATACTGCGCCTAACATTTGATCTTCAGATAGCTCAGCTGCTTCTGATTCAACCATTAATACAGCAGATTTAGTACCCGCCACAACTAGGTCAAGATCACTGCTTTCTAACTCTTCAATAGAAGGGTTTAATACGTATTCACCGTTGATGAAACCAACACGAGCACCACCAACAGGACCATTAAACGGCGCATCTGAAATGGCTAGTGCCGCAGAAGCACCAATCATAGCAGCGATATCTGCATAGTGTTTTTTATCACTTGATACCACAGTAGCTGTGATTTGGATTTCGTTTACATAGCCTTCTGGGAATAAAGGACGAATTGGACGGTCAATTAAACGAGAAGTTAGAGTTTCAAACTCAGTTGGACGACCTTCACGCTTACCGTAAGCACCAGGGATTTTACCTGCTGCATACATTTTTTCTTGATAGTTAACAGTGAGCGGGAAGAAGTTTTGACCTTCTTTGGCTTCACTTTTAACCACAACCGCAACTAATACTGAAACACCACCCATATGCACAAGCACTGAGTTGGCTTGTCTAGCGATACGACCGGTTTCAATAATTACTTGCTGGTTGCCATATTGGAACTCTCGAGAAATGGTATTGAACATTGACATTAATTTTTCCTATTTTTATAAATTAGCAAATATAAAGGAGTAACACATCTATTGAGACTTACTTTAGCCTCTAACGTTTGACTGCTTTTTTAGACCTCAAACCTCTGCACTTCATTGAGTATTAGATAGTTTGAAGCAAACAAGGCAAACGTTAGAAGCCCATTGTCACCAAATAGATGGCCTCTTATTTTACAGGGATTTGCCATAGTTGACCAATAAAAGTCATTTGACACCCTGACTGGAATATCTAGATAGACAACTTCCAGGTTTGAAGAAAGGGAGGGTAAAGATTTAGATACAAAAAACGGCGTGAAATATTCACACCGTCTTCTTTTATATAAGGCATGAGCGTTTTAATTTAACTTTTGATATAAATTCATAGCTCCCATTATAGAGAATGAACTTAAAGCGAGAGTTAAAATTAACGACGCAGGCCTAGTTCGCTGATTAGTGATGCATAGCGAGCTAAATCTTTGCCTTTTAAGTAATCTAGTAGCTTACGACGTTGGTTAACCATACGGATTAGACCACGACGGCTATGGTGATCACCTTTATGCTCTTTGAAGTGACCTTGTAGGTCATTGATACGTGCAGTTAATAGTGCAATTTGTACTTCAGGTGAACCAGTGTCACCAGGAGCGCGTTGGTATTGAGCAATAATTTGTTGACGATCAGTATTAGTTAGCATAACTTTCTCCTGCAATGCATTGATAATATAAAGTCAGTTTTATTGGGGGCATCCCTGCATTACTAGAGATGACCTAAAAAAATGACTAAGTAAGCCTGCCATTATAACAAAAAACTACTCGTAGGTGAGTAGTTTTTTAAATAATTAATCAGAATCTTAAATTCTAATTTTTCTTCAAAAGATAAACCCTGAAATTACTTTTTAGGTCTATCCGCTTCAGTGGCATGACCCCCTAAAGCATCTTCATCTAGCGCTGCTGTTGTCGCTTCTGCCAGACTATCAGGCTCTTGTTTATCTTCTAACGCCTTGTCTAAATCATTGGCGTCTTGATTTTGTATCTCATTACTCATAACTATCTCCAAGACTATATTTGGATTACTATTTCTGGATTAAGCCGTAAAGTACTGTCTTACACCCAGGTTAGAGCTTTATTTTGAATGAGTTTGCTCAAGGTTATCTGCAATACCTTCAGCAGCTTCATCTGCGTTTTTGTCTTTATTAGCACCTAAGTTGCCTTCTACTTGGTTCTTTAGACCCGCAATTTCGGCATCTGATTGTTGTTGCGCAAGTTTGTTATCATTGGACTGTGACATAATATTTTCCTTAACTGTTATTAAAATTACAGGTTTACAAAAAATTGACTATCATCCTTTGTACTACACTAAGCTAAGCTCTAAACTAAGATAAGTACTAAGCTTAATGTTTCAAAGCTTGATCAATAGCCGTAGCAAAAGCTTCAATATCATCTGGATTACGCGAGGTGATCAAGTTACCTTCTTGTTGTACCTGCTTATCCACAAAGGTACCACCCGCATTTTCAATGTCTGTTTGTAGAGTATGATAAGCAGTTAAACTCTTCCCCTTCACTAAGCCTGAATTAATTAGTAGCCAAGGGGCGTGACAAATAGCTGCAACGATTTTATTGTTATCGTAAAAGCTTTTAACAAAATCTTGGGCCGCTTTATCGACACGAATGGTGTCTGCATTGACTGTGCCACCGGGCAAAACAACGGCTGCGTAATCTTCAGCATTGGCTTCACTGAGAAATAGGTCCGCAGTAAAGGTATCAGCTTTATCAACATCACCTTCCATGCCCTGGACTTGTTTTTTGTCATTGGTAGTAATTAATACGGTTTCATGACCTTTGTCTTTTAACAAACGATCCACTTCTTCGTATTCTGACTGTTCAAAGTGTGAATTTAGTAAAAATGCAATTTTTGTACTCATTATCAAACACTCCATTCTTTTACTTTTAAAATGTTTAGGTATCTCTTTGACTTCCTCCCCTCGCTAAACCGAGGGGATTCCTACATCTAGACGGTCAAGCCCGACCGCGAGGATGTTCTTAGCAGCATTGATATCTCTATCATGCCATATGCCACACTCAGCACAAGCCCATCCTCTTATTCGCAAGCCTGCTCTACCTTTCGGACTACTGTCACTTATTTCAAGGCAGTACGAGCAGGTCTGGGTAGTGTAACTCTCATTTACGATCTCAAACTGACAACCTGCATGCTTGCATTTGTATTCCAGTTGTCGTTTAAGTTCAAACCAACCTGCATCGTATGTTGATTTAGCGAGGTTGGTTTTTTTAGTTGTAAATGAGCGTGACTTAACATCACCAACCACAATCAAGGCATTGTCTTTAACAAGCTTGGTGGTGAATTTATGAATTAAGTCTAATCTTGTATTTTTTATTTTGGCATGGATTGCTTTGACATGCTTTTTATTCTTAGCACGCTGGGCTACTGCTAATTTATTCGCCCATTTTTGGGTTTGCTTAATAGTTAGCTTGTCGCCATTTGAGGTACTTGTAAGGTCTGACTGTGTAATCCTAAATACTCGCCACTTCCTTTGGTGTACTCACTTAGATCATAAGCACTAAAAAACTTACCTGTACGTTTTAGATGCTCAAAACTTAACGCATTAACATAGTTCCACACGAGGTTTGCTGAACCGCTTATCTGATTCAGCTCTTTTATGTGCTTGTCTTTAATGCGTAGTTTGAGGGTTTTCATATCTTTAGTATGGCAAGTTTAATTTTGACTTACAACTCTTTAACGACTTCTTACGACAGTGTGTGTCGCCTTATATCCACCCCCTGAAGTGGGTGGTTTTACGGCGACTGGTGATAACTAGGCTACACTCTTCATTTTTATGGTTATCGTTCTTCTATATATAGTTGTGAGATATCAGAACACTTTTTTTATAATTAATTTTTTTATAGTTAGCTTCTACTATTGACTATTATTATTAGTAATTTTTTAATTAGTAATTATTTTTCTTTTTTGATTTTTTAATTTTGATTTAATACTTATTGTCCTTGTTTATTGGGTTCCCTTCCTAGGCTCACTATTTAGACTACAAGCTTCTTAGTCACTGTGAAAGATACCTGTTGCAAGTAAATGTGTGGATTTGTGAAGTGTGTAGCTGCTGAGTAACTTGAAAACAGAACTTAATTTTTCCATCTATCCTTTATAAATGCATAAAAAACCCATATCATTCAATATGATATGGGCTTTCTAAAAGCTAATTTTACTGGCAAACAGGCTAATTAGGCAAGCAAGCTAATTAAGGTAACAATTATCTTTGAATCATTTTCTTAGGTTGTAAACGGCCATTAAGCTGTAGCTGACCTAACCCTAAAAAAGCGCCTTCAGTATTAAACAACCTAATACCACAGCTTCTTTCAGCTTCTGCTTCTTCACTGTCTAAGCTTTGACCTTTAGCAAGCTTCGTAGTCAAATACTCTATCAACGCTTCATCAAGCTGCGGTTTAACATTAAGTCGCTGACCCATTAGCAAACGTTCACATTGCTCATTAGTCACTACCAGAGAGCTTACCCCACTAATACAAGCATCAATGTCTTGTAACTGAGCCATGCGCAGCTCATGTGTTTGCTCTTCAAGTTCATCAAGACCAATGGCATGCTTAATATCAAAATGACCCACTTGAGTACGGCGCAAAGCCGTAAGATGTCCCACAGTGCCCAAAGCCTGAGCAATGTCTTCTCCCAATACCCGTACGTAAGTGCCTTTAGAACACGTTACGTTTAATAGTAACTCGTCTTCTGCCTTGCCCTGCTTTAAAGTCAGCTGTTTAATAGTAATGGTACGCGCGTCACGCTCAACCTCGATACCTGCACGGGCATACTCATACAGCTTCTTTCCCTCTTTTTTTAGGGCAGAATACATAGGAGGTACTTGGTTAATATCTCCTAAAAACTGATTCGTTACCTGTGCCAAATCTTCTTCAGAGATTGCGGGAATCTCTTTTTCGGCAATGGTTTGCCCTTCAGCATCACCAGTATCCGTTTGTACCCCTAACTTAATAGTGGCTTGATAGGCCTTGTCTGCATCAAGCTGATAATGGCTAAACTTAGTTGCTTCACCCAAGCATACGGGCAATAACCCTGTGGCCATAGGATCAAGCGTCCCCGTATGACCTGCCTTTCTACTGTCATGCACAGGTGATTTAAGCAAATACTTCACCTTAGAGACCACCTGCTGAGAAGTCAATCCCTTGGGCTTATCAATCAAAATAACGCCTGATACTTTACTCTTCTGGCCTTTATTTGAAGATATAGCTGACTGAGGTGAGTTAGCTGCACTATTTATAGTCATCGGTATCTACTACTTATTTAAATTAAGCCCAAATTATTTAAGCTAAGCTCAAAGTTCAGGATAGGCTAACCATTACAGTGCTGAGTTACTATCGTCTTCGCCATTATCATCGTTATCGACATTGGCTTCAGTTTTCTCAGTCTTAGTCACTGCTTTATTGATTAGGTCCATCATGTAGTTACCGCGGGCGGTTACTTCATCGTAATGGAATCTTAAGCGTGGTGTGGTGCGAGTCTTAAGGCTGTGACTTAATTCAGTGCGTAAAAACCCTGCTGCTTTATTAAGAACTTGCAAGCTGGCTTCGTGACTGTGCTTACTCATCGCATCATTTAGCTCTGGCTCCATCACGGTCACATAGATATCAGCATAGCCCAAATCCGAGCTTACTTTGACACTAGAGATGGTAACAAAACCTGTTAAACGGGGATCATTGATCTCATCACGAATAAGAACAGCTAGTTCACGCTGAATTTGATCACCCAGGCGTTGTAAACGTTGGTTCATGGTTATTCCTTTTAATGGTGCTATTAAAGTCAGCCTAACACTCATACTTAGCACTACCTAGGGCAGCTTTGAGTGAGCTTGAGTCATAAAAAACAAAAAAAGACCTAACAGGATGACCTGATAGGTCTTTGATAACTACTTTTAATAATTAGATAGTACGCTGAATCTCTTGGATTTCAAAGACTTCAATCTTATCGCCCACTTCAACATCATAGCCGCGAACCGCAAGACCACACTCCATACCAGAGCGTACTTCGTTCACGTCATCTTTGTAGCGACGTAGCGACTGAAGTTGGCCGGTGAAGACCACTTTGTCATCACGTAATACGCGGATAGACTTGTTGCGATAGATAGTGCCTTCAACCACCATACAACCGGCAGCTGCACCAAACTTACTAGAACGGAACACGTCACGTACTTCAGCAATACCCAAGATTTTCTCGCGATGTTCAGGAGACAACATACCGCTCATGGCTGCCTTAACATCATCGATTAGACCGTAGATTACGCTGTAGTAACGAATATCGATACCCGCTTCATCTGCTTTACGCTTGGCCGCATTATCAGCACGAACGTTAAAGCCTAGTAATACCGCTTCACTTGACTCAGCTAAAGTAACATCAGATTCTGCGATTGGACCAACACCTGAGCTAATTACTTTCACTTTCACTTCGTCAGTAGACAGCTCATTTAAAGCAGCCAATAGCGCTTCTAATGTACCGCGTACGTCTGTCTTCAAGATGATGTTTAAGAAAGACAAGTCGTCTTGACCCATCTGTTCGAACATACTCTCAAGACGCATCTTGTTCTGACGCTCAAGTTGTTGCTCACGCTCACGGTTTGCACGGAATTCAGCCACTTCACGGGCTTTTTTCTCATCTGATACGACAAGGAATTCACTACCCGCTGCTGGTGTATCTGGTAAACCTAAAATCTCTACTGGGATTGAAGGACCGGCAGTTTTAACACGCTTACCAGTCTCATCAGTCATGGCACGTACTTTACCGTAGAACTCACCCGCTAATACTAGGTCGCCTTGGTTTAGAGTACCTTTCTTAACTAGAACGCTAGCAACCGCACCACGGCCTTTCTCTAGACGTGATTCAATAACCACACCTTGAGCCGCACCTTCAGTTGGTGCTTCAAGCTCCATAAGCTCAGCTTGTAGGTTAACCAGTTCTAATAACTCGTCGATACCTTCGCCAGTCTTAGCAGAGATTTTCGCCATTGGAACGTCACCGCCCCAAGCTTCAGTTACCACTTCTTTAGTGGTCAACTCGTTTAGAACACGGTCAGGATCAGCTGTGTTCTTATCCATCTTGTTGATAGCAACAATGATTGGCGTACCAGAAGCACGAGCGTGGTCGATAGCCTCTTCAGTCTGTGGCATCATGCCATCGTCCGCCGCTACTACTAGAATAACGATGTCCGTTGCTTGTGCACCACGTGAACGCATAGCGGTAAACGCTGCGTGACCTGGAGTATCTAAGAAAGTAATTACGCCACGTTCAGTTTTCACATGATAAGCACCGATATGCTGAGTAATACCACCGGCTTCGCCTGGGGCTACTTTGGTTTCACGGATTTTATCTAGTAAAGAAGTCTTACCATGGTCAACGTGACCCATAATAGTCACTACTGGTGGACGAGTCTGAATGTTACTGCTGCGCTCTTCTACCGCTTCTTGTAAGTCGTCTTCAACTTTGGTGTCGCTAACTAGAACTGGGTTATGTCCCATTTCTTCAACGATTAAGCTGGCTGTGGCCTGATCAATAGCTTCATCAGCACCAACAATCTCACCCATTTTCATAAGTAACTTAGTTACTTCACGGGCTTTAACTGCCATACGCTGAGCCAAATCAGAAACAACGATTTGTTCGCCGATTTCCACATCATGGACAATCTTCTCAACCGGCTTCTCAAACTTATGCTGAGAGGCTTGTGAAGATTTTAAGCCATGCTTACGGTTGCGAATTTCACGCTCTTCTTGACCTTTACGGCGACGGCCACGAGTGGCTGTGCCTGAAGAACCGCGTTTAATTTCGCGACGTTCTTTTTCAAAAGACTCTTCTAGAGCTTCGCCCACTAGACCTTCAGCCAATGGCTCGTCTTTGCGAACTTCAGCAACAGGCTCTTTATCGCTGTATTTACCAGCCATTTTGCGCATTTGCTCAAGAGTTTTCTTCTGAGCTTCTTCTGCTTGCTTACGGCGGGTTTCAGCTTCGATTCTGCGTAGACGCTCTTCTTCAGCTTCACGGGCTTCACGCGCTTTGCGTTCTGCTTCTGTTTCAACTTTTGGCTTAGTAGCGGCCACTTTTTTCTTAGGCGCTTCTTTCGCTGCAGCGGCAGCTTTACTGCCTTTTTTCACTACAACAGTAGAAACTTCATCTTTTTTGTCATCAGATGAGCTACCGCCACCTAAGTTAGCACGCATTGCGGCTAGTGTGGCTGCTTGACGCTCTTCTGCTTCTTTTTTCGCCTGTTCGCGTTTTTTGGCTTCTTCTTCAGCGCGTTGCTTCGCTTCTAAAGCTGCTTTTTCACGAGCAGCAATTTCTTCAGCCAATTTGTTTGGATCAGGCTTTTCAAATACTTTTTTCTTACGAACTTCAACATTAACGCTTTTTGACTTGCCCGAAGAGCCAGTCACGCGAGCGGTACTAGTCGTTTTAGATTTTAGGCTAATACGACGCTTTTCTTTTTGTCCGTGTGATTGCTTCAGGAAAGCTACTAGCTGTTCTTGCTCAAGCTCGGTGACCAGGTCATCCTCGCCACGAGCAGGCAGCCCAGCGTCAGTCAGTTGCTTCTGTACTTCACTGACTGATTTGCTTACCATGTCTGCTAATTCTTTGACGGTCTTATCTGCCATTTATAGTCACCTATTTATTATTCTTCATTAAACCAAGATTCACGTGCCTTCATGATTAGTTCACCGGCAGTTTTATCATCAAGACCTTCAATGTCTTCAAGATCAAATACTGCTTGTTCTGCTAAATCATCTAACGTGATGATGTCACGTTGAGCCAGCTTATACGCCCAGTCGGTCGTCATGCCGTCCATTGTGAGCAACTCTTTGCTTGGCTCTTTCATATTTTGCTGTTTAACCAGTTCATCAGCAATGACTACTTCTTTTGCACGCTCTTGAATCATTTCAATCGCGTCGTCGTCAAGACCTTCGATGTCATAGAAAGTCTCAGCAGGCACATAAGCCACTTCTTCAATACTGGTAAAGCCCACATCTACTAACGCTTGAGCTAAGTCTTCATCTACTTCTAGACGATTATAGAACAGCTCAAGATAAGCTTTTGTTTCATTCTGTTGACGCTCTAGGTACTCTTCCTCAAGCATCATATTTAATTTGTAACCGGTCAACTCTGAAGCCAAACGTACGTTTTGACCTTGGGCGCCGATAGCGCGAGCCAACTGATCGTTGGCAGTAAAGATGATGTCGGCAGTCTTTGCGTCTTCATCTAGAATAATACTGTTAACATCGGCAGGCTCTAAAGCACTGATAATATACTGTGCAGGATCATCAGACCATACGATAACATCAATACGCTCACCATCTAGCTCAGACTGTACAGCTTGGATACGTGTACCACGCATACCAATACAGGCACCAACAGGATCGATGCGATGATCATTGGTCTTAACTGATATTTTAGCACGAACACCAGGCTGACGGGCCACATCACGAATTTCGATGATTTGTTCGTTAATCTCAGGAACTTCTTTATTCATCAGCGCCACTAGCATGTCTGGGCTAGTACGTGATAATAACAATTGAGCACCGCGGTTATCGCGATTCACATGGTATAGGATAGCATTAATACGAGACTTAACGCGTAATTGTTCACGAGGTAACATTTGATCGCGAGATAAATACCCTTCGGCATTGTCCCCTAGATCAATAATGTAGCCATCACGAGTTTGCTTTTTCACTTCGCCATACATCATCTCGCCAATTCTAGGCTCGAAGGCATCCGCAGTTAAAGCACGCTCAGCTTCACGAATCTTTTGGATGATAACTTGCTTAGCTTGAGTGGCGGCAATACGACCAAACTCGATAGATTCGATTTGCTCTTCTTTAATGTCACCGATAGACCATTCATTTTCATCAAGGTCACTGATGGCTAACTGACAAGCAGGCATCTCGTGGTCTTCATCAGCCACGACGGTCCAATAGCGATACGTATCATAGTCACCGGTTTCACGGTCAATTTCAACACGTACAGCCACTTCAGGTTGTTCGGTATAGACTCTTTTTTTAGTAGAAACTACCAAAGCCTCTTCGATTGCTTCGAAGATATCTTCTGGATTTAGGCCTTTCTCGTTACTGACGGTTTCTACTACCGTTAAAATTTCTCGACTCATTACACACCTATCCTCGCCTACTTATCATTTAAAGTAGCAAAAAATTATTAAATTTATTTTTTTATCTTAGGCCTAAAAGCTGTGATGTTTAAGTTCATTCAAAACGCTGCTTACTATTATCTATTATCCAAACCTAAATTAATATATAAGGCTGGTTAACAGCTAACAGTAATTGACCGGATCAAATCAAGTTAAATAAATAGTAAGCTTTAGATCAACTTATATGCCAAGATTACAAATCTTGATAGATTAAATTTGCTTTATCAATGTTATCAAGGGCAATATCGAACTGCTCGCCTTCGGGTGTGACTACAGATAATTGTTTATCGCCTAATTGTTCAAGCTTACCCGTCACTTTACGACGTTTTGAGCTTCCCACGCCAACCGCTTGAATCAAACGCAAATTAAGGGTTTGACCCAAATAGTCCGACATCTGCTCAGGGGCAAAGAAAGGTCTATCAAGACCTGGAGAGGAAACTTCAAGGACATATTCGCCTGCAATAGGATCATGCACTTCAAGCACACCACTAACTTGGTGAGTTACCGCTGCACAGTCTTCAATAGTGACCTGCTTATCGGCTGCTTTATCTTCTGGCAAGGATTCAATATATATGCGTAATAGTGAACGCCCACCTTGCGGTAAGAATTCCACACCCCATAGCGCTACATCACAAGCAGCAACAGCTGGAGCAATAATGTCGGTTAACTGAGTGACTTTATTAGATAACTTCATGACTTGTTTTTTAGTCCATAAATAGAAGTATCTATTATAAATGCATATTATGACTATTAGGCAATATTAAAAATAACAGATACAAAAAAACCCACAAACAAAATGGTGGGTTAAATAAAAAGTAAGATTGAAATAAAAAATGGTAGCGGGGGCTGGATTTGAACCAACGACCTTCGGGTTATGAGCCCGACGAGCTACCAGACTGCTCCACCCCGCATCAATCTAGGCTGACTATTATATGTAAAGTTAAAAGAGTTGTCAAGCATTAAAACAATTTAAATTTAAATACTTAGTATCACTCTATAAATCACTAAACTTATAGTCTTACCTTTACTACTTTGTCCCTTGGCTGGCCAATAGCGGCTGCCCTAGTGCCAAATGAAGTGACCATGATATAGATAACTTATAGCATAGTCAATAACATTGTATTGGTGCGATTGGAGGGACTTGAACCCTCACAGCTTGCGCCACCACCCCCTCAAGATGGCGTGTCTACCAATTCCACCACAATCGCGTTTTCTAATTTGTCATACACTTCAGGGCTAATTAGCTTACTAGGGATAATCCTAGTGTTAATCTAACCCTTATTGAGGATAAAAGGAGATTAACTGAATTGAACGCCTTGAAGGATTAATAATTATTCTAAATTAGGTCGCACATTCTACTCGTCTTTAACTTAGGGTGCAACCCATTTCAAAAGTAGCAACCACAGTATCATTAATAGATTATCCTTAATAAATAAGGAACTTCTAAATACTAAGGCTAGCTTTACTCTGCTGGTTCAGGTGCTGGCTGTGAATTGGTCACCGGAACTTGTGAAACGGCAGGCACATCTAGCTGATACTGACCTTCCGCTTGCTTACGCGCATGAACCGCAAGCGTTAAACTGGTGCTAAAGAAGATAACGGCCAATACCGCAGTCGCACGGGTTAAAAAGTTAGCACTACCTGCAGCGCCAAAAACCGTACCTGACGCGCCTGCCCCAAAAGAAGCACCCGCATCAGCCCCTTTACCGTGTTGAATTAAAATCAACCCAATCATGGCAATAGCAACAATAATATGAATGGCTAGAATAATGTTAAACATGCTTTGCCTTACTTAATCTTAAGAGTTAAAAGACGAGAAAATTTCTATAGGATTGTAATTATAACAACCAGCTTTACTAACTAAAACTGGTATACAGAGTCGCTACTAATCCACAGCGTAATTTATTTAGAAAATTATTTATAAAGTTATTTAGAAAATGCTTTAGCAATGTCAAGGAAGCTGTCTGCTTTTAAAGCAGCACCACCAACCAACACCCCATTAATCTGTTCTGAGGCTGCAAAGTCTTGAGCATTTTCAGGCTTAACACTTCCGCCATACAGCACAGGGGTCTTTGCCAAGGTGGCGTCAAAAGACTGTAGACGCTCACGAATAAACTTGTGAACCTCTGTTACTTCCTCAACACTTGGCACTTTACCGGTACCAATGGCCCAAACTGGCTCATACGCAATAATCAATTTATTGGCAATATAATCGGCATCAGCAGCCTCTGACTGTTTTAAGAAGTCAGCGATCACGGTCAGTTGGTCTGCCAATACTTGAGTCGTGTTGCCTGCCTCGAAGTCTGCTTCTGACTCACCAATACATAGGATAACGCCTAGGCCTTGAGCGGCTGAGTGACTCATCTTCTTTAATAAGGTGTCATTGTCTTCATTATAGTACTGACGACGCTCAGAGTGACCAATAATGGCCCACTGTACGCCTAAGTCTTGTAGCTGCTCTGCAGACACATCGCCTGTATAGGCCCCAGATTGTGCTGATAAAGCTGATACATCTTGACAGGCCAAGTCGATAGCTGCAGATTTTGTACGCAGCGTATTTTCAACTTGAGACAAATGCAATAAGCTTGGCGCCACCATGATGTGGCAGCTTTGTAGGGCATTACTTTGAGCGTCTACACCATCTACTAAATCATCTACTAAGGCTTGCACTGCACTAGCTGAGGCAGGATTTAGCTTCCAATTACCGACAACCCAAGACTTCATAAAACACTCTCAATAAAAGAAATTCAACTTATTAACCAACGACTCACGTAATAAGCGCTTAATAACATACCGCTTACTAGCAAACAGACATTGGCCAGCGTAAAAATATGATAGCCCTATATTATATCATAGTCTCATACAACTGATTTAGCCATTATTGTTTTAGAGCTACAATTTGTAAAATTTCACACACAATTAAGCCAGGCTAATCCCATTTAATCCTTGTGAATGCGTTAAAAATAAGGTTTACTAAAAAACCGCTTTTTTGTCTGAAACTCCATCGCACTTATTGTCAGGCAGGCACCCCACCCACAAGGATGCTCCATGCCCGACTCAAGCGTTTCTAATAATACCTCTATTAATAGCCCTTCTTTTAATACTGCAGCTTCAAAAGCCTCACCCACGGCAGTGAAACTAACCGCTTTTGATAATGATCCTGTGGTTAAGCTAGTCAACTCACTGCTGATAGAGGCCGTACAGCTTGGGGCTTCAGACTTACATTTCGAGCCTTATGAGCAGTCGTATCGGGTACGCTTTCGTATCGACGGTATGCTAAAGCAAATGACCACACTCTTGCCCCCTTTAATTGCTAAAGTATCTGCTCGCCTAAAAATCATGGCGCAAATGGATATCTCTGAACGCAGACTGCCGCAAGATGGTCGTATCAAATTGATAACCGCCGACAATAACATCCTCGATTATAGGGTCAGCGCCATACCTACCCTATTTGGTGAAAAAATCGTGCTACGTGTTATTGATTCGGCAGCTTCCATAGTGAGTGTTGATGAATTGGGGTTTGAGCCCGATCAACAACAAGCTTTTTTACAAGCTCTACACCAGCCACAAGGCATTGTACTTATCACGGGCCCTACCGGCTCTGGTAAAACCTTATCCTTATATACTGGGCTGAAGCTGCTAAATACCGAAACTACCAATATTTCTACTGTTGAAGATCCGGTAGAGATTAGTCTATCCGGAGTAAATCAGGTTAGCATCAACCCTAAGATAGGCTTAAGCTTTGATTCAGCGCTGAAGTCTTTTTTGCGTCAAGATCCAGATGTGGTAGTGATTGGTGAAATTCGTGATTTAGAGACCGCCGATACCGCTATTCGAGCGGCTCAAACTGGACATTTGGTACTATCAACTTTACACACCAATTCAGCTACCGAAACTCTAGCCCGCTTACATCACATGGGCATTGCCCACTTTAATATCGCCACCGCTATCAGCTTGGTAGTGGCTCAGCGCCTAGCCAGACGGTTATGTGTCCACTGCAAAAAACTCGTCGAAGTGCCAAGCCACAGTCTGTTGCAGATGGGGGTTTTAACACCTGACGCTAACTTAAGAAAGCCTGCTGTTTATGAAGCAGTCGGCTGTAAGCACTGTACAGAGGGCTATAAAGGTCGAGTGGGTATCTTTGAAGTGTTGTCTGTAACAGAGGAGTTGGCCGAGCTAATCATGCAAGGGGGTAACGCTTTACAGATTAAAGCGTTGGCCGAGGAGCAAGGATTTTATGATTTAAAACGATCTGCGCTATTAAAAGTGCAGCAGGGACTTGTCAGCATTCAAGAAATGAACCGGGTTATTGTAAATTAGCCCCCAGACCACGGCTAAAGCTCAATCAGAACCCAGCTCTTCAAGCGGTAAATAAGGACAAGCGGTGAAACCTGCAAAAAAGACGCCTTCATTTAACTTTGTGTATCATGGCACAGATAATCAAGGGCAAAATATAACAGGAGAGTTGACCAGCAGCAGCCTACCTATTGCTAAGGCACAACTGCGTAAGCAAGGCGTTGTGCTCAATCGAATTCGCCGTAAATCCAAGCCACTTATTACCTGGCATAGAGTTACTTGGCATAGAAAAATAAAGCCGTTAGATATTGCCATATTTGCCCGCCAGCTGGCCACTATGACCAAAGCAGGGATTCCTTTACTACAAGCCTTGAGCATTATTATTGAGTCCTTGACCAAGCCTAGCATGATTGAGTTGGTCAATGCCGTTAAGCTGAGTGTGGAATCAGGCACTCCACTTGCTACCGCTCTAAATCAACATCCAAAGCAGTTTGACAGTTTGTTTTGTGCCTTGATTGAGGCCGGCGAATATTCAGGCTCATTGGACATTATGTTGGAACGCATTGCCACCTATAAAGAAAAAAGCGAGCACTTAAAAAGTAAAATAAAAAAGGCCATGAAATACCCTATTGCAGTCATTGCTGTGGCACTGGTAGTCAGCCTGATTTTATTATTAAAAGTAGTCCCAGTATTTAGCGACTTATTTGAATCCTTTGGCTCTGAATTACCTGCTTTCACCCAGTTTGTGGTCTCAATATCTAAAGTACTACAACAATGGTGGGGACTGTTATTGGTACTCATGATATCAGCGATCGTTGGCTTTTTTCATGCCAAAAACAACAGTACCAAGTTTGTCGGCTTTATAGATCGCGCCCTATTAAAACTGCCCATCGTTGGACCTATCACCTATCAAGCAATTATTGCTAGGTTTTCTCGCACCTTAGCCACCACTTATTCTGCCGGTGTGCCATTGCTACAAACCTTGGATTCTACTGCAGCGGCAACAGACAATCAGTTGTATTATCAAGCCACCCAACAAATCAAACAAGACGTTGCCACCGGTCAGCCCTTAAACGCTGCCATGCGTAGCAGCCAATTATTCCCAACGTTAGCCATCCAAATGGTGAGTATTGGCGAACAATCAGGGTGTTTGGATGAAATGTTGGATAAAGTGGCCGTATACTACGAAAATGAAGTGGATAATGCGGTTGAAGGACTAACCAGTTTAATGGAGCCCATCATCATGGTGATTTTGGGATTATTAATAGGGGGCTTGGTCATTGCTATGTATCTGCCTATCTTTCAACTTGGGTCAGTGATTGGCTAGGCAACAAAGCGCTTAGCGATTGAATGCTGATTTACTTTATTATGATTTACAGTCTTTTTTTAGTCACTTTTTACAGGCTATCTCATGCAAGTTTGGCAGTTTATTGAAACCCTCCAACACAATTTACCCACAGCCCTGATTTTCTTTGGGGTGATCGGACTGTGTATCGGTAGTTTTTTGAATGTGCTGATTTATCGCACCCCAAAGATTATGATGCAGCAGTGGCGTGTGGGCTCAGTTCAACTGCTGCGATCTCAGCCAGACATTAACCCTCATTTATTAGACCCTGTGGCGCAAATTGTCGTGCAAGACCCGCCTTTATCTTTATCTAGACCCGCCTCGCATTGTCCTTGCTGCAATCAGCCGCTGCGTTGGTATCACAATATCCCCTTATTAAGCTGGATAGCTCTAGGCGGTAAGTGCTCTGGCTGTGGCCACAAAATTCACTGGCGTTATCCCTTGGTCGAGATAATCACAGCCCTTGTCTCCATGTTAGTCATTTATCGACTTGGAGTCAGCGCACAGGGACTGTTTGCTTTGCTTTTGGTATGGACTCTAATTGCGCTGGCCGGTATTGACTTTATCAGTCAGTATTTGCCCGACAAGCTAACTTTCCCTTTGATGGCATTGGGTCTGGCAGTAAATAGCTATTCGGTATTCGCAGCGCCCTCTGAAGCCATTTGGGGCATGCTCTTGGGCTATTTAAGCTTATGGATTGTGGTCAAGATATTTTATATTTTTACTAAAAAACAGGGGATGGGAGAAGGTGATTTTAAGCTCTTAGCAGCCCTAGGTGCTTGGTTAGGCCCCCTACTTCTGCCATTTATCATCTTGCTATCTTCGCTTCTCGGTTCTATCATTGGTATTATTTTAATGCGCAAGCGAGCCAAAAGTCGTCCTTTTGCCTTTGGCCCCTACCTAGCTATCGCAGGTATCGTCGCCCTACTTTATGGGGATTCGCTTATGCAGTGGTATCTTCACTAACCAATTCCAATAGCGACTTGTATTTCACTACAGTTCGGTAACTGCCCCGTTGATATTAAGCACACTAATTCATACAAAGAAATTCTCAGAACATGATAATTTTATCAGTTATATATTTTTTATAACTTAATTTTGAGCACAAAGCCGAAGCTAAGCGCAATGTCCGGTAATAGTGCACTGCCCAGACTCAAGTCAGCTACTGTCTTCTTCTCCGTTTAACCCTCTAAAGCGCGTGTTTTAAGGTATTGATATGACATATGATAATCACATCCACTCAAACCCTGATGATATTCAACATGAGCACGAAATTGATCCTCCACAAAAGTTTCAAACTTTTTATGTAGATACCCCCATTATCGGTTTAACAGGTGGCATTGGCAGTGGCAAGACTGCTGTATCCGACTGGTTCGCAGCGAAAGGGATAGATGTGGTAGATGCAGATGTGGTCGGGCATCAAATCATGAAAAAAGGCAGCCCTGCCCTCCAAAAGTTGGTCGAAGCCTTTGGAGACTGGGTGCTAGATGAGTCAGGGGAAATGAATCGCCGTGCCGTTCGTGAACACGTCTTTGAAAACAACAAAGCCTTATTAACCTTAGAGTCCATCACTCACCCCGCCATTCGTCAAGAAATCAAAAACCAACTTAGCCAGATAAAATCACCGTACGCTATCCTATCCGCTCCTTTACTATTAGAAAGCTATGAAGCAGGGCTTGTGTCGTTGTGCGACAGAGTCTTAGTAGTGGATGCCAGTGAGGAAACCCAACTAGAGCGTGCCAGCCGCCGAGACACTCAGAGCGTTGACAAAATCAAAGCGATTATGGCCAATCAGTTATCACGAAAAGCCAGAGTTGAGCAGGCCGATGATGTGGTGTGTAATAATGGCAATCTAGAGCAGCTGCATGCCCAGCTTGAGCCTCTACACGAAAACTATTTGGCTTTTAGAAAGCTTCCCCGCTATTAACAAAAAAAGAGCGCACTGCGCTCTTTTTTTTATTATTGATGTAGCTTATCTAACGGCTTGTCCAGGTGCTTGTCTAAGACTGGTGACGCTGACGGCTGACTTCATACAGCACCATGCCGGTGGCCACACTGACGTTCAAGCTCTGTAATGAGCCGTGTTTGTTTCCAGTCATAGGGATATAAACCAGCTCATCACAGCGCTCAGTGGTCAGACGGCGCATGCCTTCACCCTCTGAGCCCATAATAATTGCCACCTTCCCTTTTAAGTCCACATCCGGTAAAGCTTTGGCCGTCTCATCTAGGGCTGTACCATAAACAAATACGCCGGCTTGCTTTAAATTCTCAATGCAGCGGGCCAAGTTAGTGACTGCGATGACTGGCATAATCTCCATCGCGCCGACCGATACTTTGGCGACGGTGGGAGTTAAGCTGGCTGAATGGTGCTTAGGGCAGATAACGGCATCCACACCCATTGCCGCCGCTGTACGCAAACAAGCGCCTAAGTTATGGGCATCGGTTATTTGATCTAGTACCAAAAACAAAGCGTCTTCTGACTGTGCAAGACTGGCAATCTCACCTTCATCAGCCATGGCTAACGGACGAGCATTAAGCACCACGCCCTGATGTTGAGGGCTGCCACATAGCGCCGTTAATTTATCGCGGCTGGCTTCTTGGATACTGACACCCATTTGCTCAGCCAGTTGCAAAATCTCTTCAAAGGTAGAGTCCGCTTCATCCTGAGTAGCCGCACCCTCTTTGTGGCCACGACCTTGTTGAATAAATAACGCCATGGCGTCGGTTGGGCGATGCGACAACAAAGCATGAATAGCGTGAATGCCATAAAAATGGACGGGCTTTGCCATAAAATAACCTTTTAATTGTTTGACTTAACTGTTTAACTAATTTGTTTTATTGATTAATTTGTTTCGTTGAATAGGATTGTACTGCTTACTCGGCGTTAACGGTATCACTTTATCACTAATCTGACCAGCCATAACCAAGAAGAGCACCGTTCCGAAAAACTTACCTAACCCTACTCACATAGTTTTAGCATTTTCTTCCTGCTTCATAGACGTTTGCCGTTGTGATTACACTCAGGTCTTACATCGTCTCCACAGGCTAACACGGTGGAACTCACCGCTTTTTTTAACCCATCAGTGATGGGTTAACACTTTATCTGCATGATGCAGTATATTGATACTGGCATTGATATCTCTATCATTTGCCTGCTGACAACACGGACACTGCCATCGTCTAACTGATAAGGGCAATTCGTCTTTGGTCAGTAAGTGACCGCAATTAGAACAAGTTTTAGAGGATGGAAACCATCTATCTAACTCTTTGACGGTTTTACCGTATTGATTGGCCTTATAAACAAGCTGACGCTTAAACTCATAAAAACCTAAGTCACTGATCGCTCGACTTAGCTTACGGTTCTGCATCATGCCTTTGGTGTTTAGGTTTTCAATTGCAATAACATCATACTCATTCACCAAGCCAGTAGTAAGCTTATGTATAGCGTCTTTACGGATATTACTAATTTGCAGGTGCAATCGTGATAGCTTGGCTTTCGCTTTAGCACGATTATTACTGCCTTTTTGTTTACGGCTTAATTGACGACTCAGCCTTTTAAGCTTTTTAAGTTTCGTCTTAAGTGGCTTGGGTGCTTTGACTTTAGTACCGTCTGATAGAGTGGTTAGGTTGGTAATACCTAAGTCTACACCAGTTTGCTTACCTGTCTTTTTAGCAAGGTTTACAGCATCTATTTCAACGGCAACAGAGACAAACCATCTCCCACCTCGACTAAAGATTTTAGCTGAGAGTATTTTGCCGTCAAAGCGCAAGGCTTCACGCATACGAACCCAACCTAGGTTTGGTATGCGAATCTGTCTGCCTTTTACAGCAAACTGGTCATTAGACAGGCTAAACCTATCGTTAACGCCTTTTTTACGAAACTGTGGATACTTAGCCTCGCCCTTAAAGAAGCGCTTATAGGCATCACCTAACTGCATAATGGCAAGTTGTGGGGCACATTTCGTCACCTCAAGCATGAATGGGTACTTATCACGCTTAATGGCGTTTAATTGTTTGCGTAGTTTGCCTTGGGTGGGCTTTAGTAATTTGCTTTCATCAACGTCAATACCAATAATATGACAAGCATCACGATAGGCTTTATCTTGAGCATACTGTCGTTGCCACTGAGCTAAGCGCCCAGTTATAGGCAAGACGAGCTATACCGCAAGCCTTAGTAAAATAGGTGGCTTGCTTGTTGTTTGGATTAAGCTCAATGATATGGCCTCGTATCATTCTAAACTTGCCTTAACCGCTTCAATGATTTTTTTGTTCTTCTTACTAGGTGAACCGTAAAGTCTGGCTGAAAATACTGTGATGATCTCAAGTACGTCTTGTGCCAATTCTTCTTCAAACGATAAGTT
>NZ_FUGD01000115.1 GCF_900162815.1 Psychrobacter pasteurii
GTTGCTGCGCCAGCTAAGTTTGGCTTTTTTAAATTGTTTACGTGATTTAGCGTGTGTCTCATTGATAGCCTGTAAGGTCTGACTGTGTAATCCTAAATATTCACCGCTACCTTTGGTATACTCACTTAAATCATAAGCACTAAAAAACTTACCGGTACGTTTTAGATGCTCAAAACTTAACGCATTAACATAGTTCCACACGAAGTTCACTGAACCGCTTAGACGATTAAGCTCTTTTATGTGTTTGTCTTTAATGCGTAGCTTGAGGGTTTTCATATGCTTAGTATCGCAAGATTAATTTTAGCTTACAACCCTTTAACGACTTCTTACGACAGTGTGTGTCTCCTTATATCCACCCCCTGAAGTGGGTGATTTTACGGCGACCGGTGATAAAATAAGTGCGTGCCGTTGTTGAAAAATGACTGCACGCCTTTTTACTTAATGCCTATTTCTCTGGGCGTAAGTAGCAATTTATACATGAATCAGTAATAAGTGACTCAAAACTATGACTTGGGTATTTACCTCAAAAAAACGTTTTTATCTGCATGATGATGAAACTTTGTTAGATGGTTTATTACGTACTGGGCATGATATCAATTATCAATGTCGTGAGGGTTACTGCGGCAGCTGCCGGATTACCTTGACCCACTCCTCTTTTCCAGTGACTTATGCAGAGCCACCTTTAGCAATGATTGAGCAAGGAGAGATTCTTGCCTGCTGCTGTAAAGTCAAAGGCATGATTCATCTCAAAGAAGTTGAGTAACTTCTCACGCTTAAATAAAACAAAGCCCAGTTAAGTCTTTTATTATTTGACAGAAAATTTATTAACACAGTATTTCTATTTAAGGAGTTTGTAATGACCGAACTAAGCCCATTAGCTCTTGAGCAGTGGTGTAATGACTACTTAAAAGCCAAAGAATTTAAAGACTACTGCCCCAACGGTCTACAAGTAGACGCCGATACCCCCATCAAAAAGATCGTAACGGGAGTTACCGCCACAAAAAACCTCATTGACGCTGCTATTGCACAAAACGCTGATGCCCTATTGGTACATCATGGCTACTTTTGGAAAGGTGAGCCTGAGCCTTTGACTGGAATGAAAGGCAAACGTATTCGCAGTCTATTTCAAAACAATATCTCTTTATTCGCCTATCACCTGCCTTTAGATGCTCACCCAGTCGTTGGTAATAATGCCGTACTTGCTGACCTATTGGATTTAGAGGTTGTCGGAGCATTATATCCAGAAGAAAAGCACCCTGTAGGCAATATCGCCCAATGCGAGCCTATTTCCATTGAGGCTTTTATTGAAAAAGTTACCCAAAAGCTACAACGAACCCCTACTCATATTAGTGCTGGTAACTCTATGATTTCAAAAGTGGGTATCTGTACTGGCGGCGCACAAGATATGATTGAACAGGCTGCTAATATGGGCTGCCAACTGTATATCTCTGGAGAAATTTCAGAGCGTACCACACACTCAGCTAGAGAGTTGGGGATTGATTATCTAGCTTGTGGGCACCATGCCACTGAAATGGGCGGCATCCAAGCACTTGGAGAAGTTATTGCAAGCACTTTAGAGGTGCAAGTGAGTTTTATTGATGATCCAAACCCAGCTTAACTCAAGTTTATTTAGTTGATTTAAAAAATTTTAAGAAGCTGATTAAAATTATCATACACACCTAAAACCTATTTTTTAGTATAATTGTCCGCCTTATAAATGTGGTTACTCTTTAGTAAGTCGACAATTTTCGGTTTTTTGTCTGTTTTTTATCAACAAATGCCGATTTAATGTTGAATTTTCATCTTAATACCACAATATAGTTAAGATAAGAACTGCCAAATTTAACAAACTATCGCAAGTGCGGATTTTGACTGACTTAAAGGACTTAAGTTTTAATACTCAATGTCATAAAGTATTACTTATGAAATAAGGTTTTAGAACTGGGTTATATTTAAGTAAGTCGGTGATTGTGGGTACAGAGCACTGATAATGAGCTTTTTAAATTATTGTGCTTTAACCCCCAATTAAAAGTAAAACTAAGATAAATGACAGGGATTTAAAACGGCTATATCGAGTTTTAAACCCCTCTGGTATTGGTGCTGTTTAAAGGCTGTCTGCTTTATTAAAGCAGCTATTTAAGCGCCATCAAAACCAGGTCAAAAACCCTACACTTATCAAACTAGCAGTTTGGCTGATATATGCAAATGCTACTTGATAGGATGATGGGTTTTGCCCTAAAGACACATTTATTAGGGTATCTATCTTAGGAGGGCTTTAATTCGTCTTGCTAGCAATATTTTTGATTTTAAAAAAGGGTACGAGCTTTACTCGGATAATACCTTTAATAAATCAAGCGTTATATGATCAATAAAAATGGCTATTTGTGTTTTTGCCCACCTTTATTGATGCTTTACAGATACTTAATAGCCCTACTTAATCTTGCGGCTAAAAGTTCTATATAACGTCTATGTTGCTCATGACTGTGGCTTAAAGAGCCTTTAATACAATGGTGTATTAAACTCTACACAGTGTGGATAGTTGGACAACGGAGCCATCCATGCAACGACTATCGAATTGGATAAATCGCAAAGACAATCAATCTATCGCCTCTAATGTATTTATTGCCCCTTCAAACAGTACCAAAAGTGTTCGTCAATTTTTAACACCCCTACACCGCAATTCCTTTATTTCAAAACGCCCTGCGAACAAGAAGTTTGCTAAGACAAAAATGCTAGCGCAAATCTCTGGCATTGCTCTATTGTCATTGCCAGCGAAAAGTCTGACCACGGCGCTATTCACAACTGAAGCAGACGCTTATCAAAAAGTTATGGCTTCCCAAGTTCTAACTTTAGCTTCAGTAAAGGGCAGTAGTACTTATTTTTCAACAGACCGTTTTGAGCATGGATTTGGCTATGATATTGCCCGCTCCTATGCGCATGACTTAGGCGTTGATATAGAAGTAAAGCAATATGATTCTGACGCTGACGCATTAGCCGCTGTACGTGAAGGCGAAGCGGATATGGCTCTAACCACAGCCAGTACCAAGCTTAGCTCTGAATCTGGGGTGGCTTCTGTCAATATTAGCTGCGGCTTTGACAGCACCTTAGCGGCAAATGGTCTTCATCCTAAGACCAATTGGAGCTTTAGAAGCAGTTCAGATCCTTTGGCGGTAAAAGCCAGTCACTTCTTATGTGATGATGGTCAGTTAATTAATACCACCAAAATTGCCAATTTTTATGATCAAACTTTATTAAAAGATGATTATAACCGTAAGCATTTTGAGAAAGCTTTAACGGCCAACTTGCCTAGTTATAAGTCTTCTTTTCAGCAGCAAGCCAGCACCTATAATCATGACTGGCAGCTGTTAGTCGCCATGGGCTATCAAGAGTCCCATTTGGATGCCAATGCCATCTCACCCACAGGCGTTCGCGGCCTTATGATGCTGACCAATAATACCGCCAAAGCCATGGGCGTATCCGACCGAGTAGACCCTTATCAAAGTATTGGGGGTGGCGCTCGTTATCTAGAGCAAATGAAAGCTGCTTTTTCAGACGTACCCAATCCAGATCGCTTATGGTTTGCTTTAGCCTCTTATAACATGGGCCCTAATGCGGTAAAAAGCATTCAGAAAAAACTAGAGAACAACGGACAAAACCCAAACAGTTGGTCAAATGTCTACACCTATATGTCAGACCATGCCAGTCAGAACTCTCGCTATATACAGTGCATGGACTATGTGACCAATATACGTAGCTATTTAGAGTCGTTAAAGATGCAAACTGTTTAATCTGCTAATTAACCTGATAGTACCTATCAAGCCTATCAGAACAGCAGTTTTCATTAAGTTTCTTGTCCTACTTTAAATTAAAAAATTACAAGTAAAAAAGAGCCCAGTTTAAAACTGAGCTCTTTTTTTATGGGTAATCTATGAAAGGCGCACTAGCAATTTATTGCACAGGAACCTTTAGGGTCTGACCCAATTGCAACATGGCGGTACTACTAATACCGTTCATCTCTGCCAACTGCGCTGGGGTTATACCATACTTTCTAGCCAAACCGATTAAGCTGTCACCTGGTTTTACCTTGTAGCTGGTAGTGGTCGCAGGAATGGTAATTTTTTGACCTACCTGCAGTTGAGAGTTAGTCTTCAAACCGTTGGCACTAGCTAGCTGCGAAACACTCATACCATACTGATTGGCCAAACGAGTCAGCGAATCACCAGATTTAACGGTGTAATTGCCGCTGGTGGTAACCGCTGGAGCCGAGCTTGAGCTAGAAGAGGTACTGCTGCTCGAACTAGAAGAAGAGCTGCTAGCCTTAGTGCTTGGTACCTTTAGAGTTTGACCAACGAACAATCCTGCTGTCGGACTGATATTGTTTGCGTCAGCCAACTCTGCAGTAGAAACTCCATACTCACGAGCTAGGTTAATTAGGCCATCCCCTGCTTTCACCTTATAAGTACTGGTATAAGCAGCGCTGCTCGAGCTACGAGTGGTTGACGCAGAAGAGCTGCTAGTTGACGTACTGCTAGTTGCCGCTACTGAACCACTGCCTGGAATAGTAATCACTTGACCAATCAATAAGTTTGAGGTCACACTCAAGTTGTTGGCTTTAGCAAGATCTGCAAGAGATAAGTTATATTTGCTTGCTAAGTTGGTTAGCGAGTCTCCTGACTGAACCTTGTACTTAATGGTCTGATTATTCAGGCTACGAGCTACTTGATCTTTGCTAACAGGCAGCTTAATGCGCTGGCCACGTTGCAGTTGAGTGGTCGCTGAGAATTTATTAATGTCAGCGATTTGGGTGTGAGAAACACCCAGCTTGTTAGCAATACCAATTAGCGTATCACCTGCTTTGACAGTATAGTTAGTCGTTTCACCAGTATAGCTACTTGTAGAGCTGCTTGAGCTACTACTTGATGAGCTAGAGCTGCTTGAGGTCGTAGACCCTGCAGGTACTGTTAAACGCTGGCCCACTAGTAACTGCTCATTTGGGCTCATGTCGTTCATTGCTGCTAACGTGGTTACTGGGATGTTAAAGCGTGAGGCAAGCCCAATTAGCCCTTCCCCGCGTTGTACAGTATAAGACTGTGTCTTACCACTATAAGCCGATGAGGAGCTGCTTGAGCTGCTAGTTTCACTGGTTTTTACCATACCTGGGATTAACCATAGCTTTTGACCCGCACGTAGCTGAGCATTGGTCGCCAAACCATTATAACTGGCCAAACGCGACACACTTAGACCCACACGATTGGCAGTACCAATTAAAGTGTCGCCTGGACGTACAATATAGGTATTTGGCTGGGCATCAGCCTGACTGGCATCCGGTTTAGATGCAGCTGAATCTAGCGGCTTAATTGGTTTTGCATTGTAAAGGTAAAGGCTAGTCCCTGCTAATAAGGTAGAGTTTGGATTAATTTGGTTCCAATCTGCAATATCACGCCAGTTTAAACCGGCACGTGAGGCAATATTAACTAGAGTATCACCACGTTGTACGGTATAGGTACTACGTTTTCCGGTAGGCTTTGGCGGTGTGCTTTGCTGCTGCGAAGAGCTTGGACGATCAAAGCTGATTTTTTTCTCTTCGCCGCGAGCCTCTAAAATGGACTGCTGAGTTTGAATGGCTTCAAGTTTGATATTACCATCAACTGAACTGACCACCTCACCCACTTCTGGAGACTGTTGACGGATTTGCTGCGAAATAAAGCTTTTTTCTTCTTCTGATAGCGGCGGCTCTTGAACGATTGTAACGTTCTTAGTCAACTGTGCAGAGGTGGTTGGCAGTGTATTTGATGCCGCTAGCTCAGATTCAATTCTTTTCTTCTCAGTGGCACTAATAGGTGGCTCACTTATCGTAACCCCTGGTGAGAATGAAGGGGTTGGAGCAATATAGCTGCTATTTTGCTGAGGAGCACGTGCCTTACTCGCAAACTCTGCTAAGCCTTCAGGAGACTTTGAAAGTACTTTGTATTGTGAGTCAGGAATACTATAAGGCGAGCTACTATTGGTGTTGCTGGCTAAAACAGAACCGCCACTGCCATTTAGATTACTTAGCTTAGAGTCCACCACGATGTTAACTTGGTTAGGAATAATGACACGGTTTGGTCCTGCAGAGTCAACTCGGCCACTGCTTAAAGAAGGGTTTAGAGCTTTTAGCTCATCATAACTCACCCCAGTTAGCTGTGACACTTCCATTAAACTTACGCCATAGTTGACCGGCACACTTCTGAAATGTTGACGGTTGGCAATGGCAGGTAAGTAAATACTGTATTGACCCGTGTCTTTAACAATTTGTGCAACGGCCATAAATCTAGGCACATAATGCATGGTCTCAGTAGGCAGAGATAATGACCAGTAGTCGGTAGGCAAGCCTCTAGCACGGTTGGCATCGATGGCTCTTTGGACACGGCCAGGACCGGCGTTATAAGCCGCTAAGGCCAGCTCCCAACTGCCAAACTGGTTATGTAGTGAGGTTAAGAAGTCGTAGGCGGCACGGGTCGATTCAATAACGTCACGGCGGCCATCATAAGTTGGCGTCTGAGTTAAGCCATAGATACGACCGGTACTTGGAATGAACTGCCATAAACCTGCAGCCGCTGCGTTACTGGTTCCTGTTGGATCGTAAGAGCTTTCAATCACCGGCAATAGCGCCAGTTCTGTTGGAATATTACGACGTTCTGCTTCACGCACCGTGTGATATAAATAACGACTCGCACGTGCCGTTAAACGGTTAATATACTCTTGACGGGTAATAAACCAGTTCTTCTGGGCATCAATTCTTTGCTGCTGACCATAGCCATAGCTTTGGCTCATGCGGAAGCCTGCACGCATTCTATCCCACAAGTTACCATACTGCTGAATGGCTAGCTTGTCATCTTCCACCATTTTCATATCGGTGGCTTCTAGTAAGTTTTCTAACTCTGATAGACTCTCATCATCTAACAAAGAAGTACTGTATCCACGGGTAGCAGGAACATTAGATACCGCTTCGTTTTGTGCAGCGGGGACACGACTCACCTGCTGTTTACCTTGTACTGGTGCGGTGCTATTACAGCCAGCTAAAATAACTGAGCCTATAGCAATAACTAAAGGTAGCTTACAAAATCGAATAGTGGTATTTCTAAAGTTCATGACAATAACAACCCAGAGTAATAAGTGAATAAATAACTTTATAATTTATAAAATAGAGTTTCAGAGTAGATAAGAATAATATCGTGCTGCAAAGTATAATAGCTTTTAATAAGAACTGGTATCAATAATAACTTTAACTAATGGGCAGCTTCTCAACGCTTGAGTATATCAGCAATTTCACTAATACAAAAAACGAAAAAGTTTGTAAATATTACAAACTTTTTCAAAACTAACAATCAAGATCGGTTATTCAATAGTGACTTGCGACACTGCTCTTAGCAGTACAGCATTATTGTTGTCAGATTTCAATGTGGCCCTAGAGGTAGTGCTCATAGTGCGCTGCTGACCATCTTTTACCCAAGTTTCTACTGTTTTGACATCGGCCTTGGCTTGCTCGCCCGTGATTACCACGTTAGAAATAGAGATGTCATAGCTGTAGTTACTAGACTTCGACCAACTGTCTTGCAAAAGCTTTAAGTAAGCGGCTTTATCTAAGCTGGTAGTTCTACCGCGGCGCGATAAAGAGATCAATGCTTCGTCTGCCACTAAGTTTGAAACTTTGCTGACATTCTTGCTATTGGCCGCTTGCTTCATTTGCGTGGCGTAATTTTGAACAGCAGCTTCATTAATTGCCGCTTGAGCAGAAGTAGCAGCAAAGCTAACCGCAGCAACCATGGCTACTGGAGTTAAAGCACCAACTAGAGATTTTCTTGAGCCAAATAGACTGTTCATAATGACTTCCTTAATATGATATTCGTGAATTTAAGCTAAAGACTGTCTATATAGTTGTTCTAAATTTCTTAGCCTATTCTCTTTATCTTACTACATTTAAAGTAGACTAATCCTAGCTGATTATTAACGCCTTGTAATATTTAGTCACAAATTAAATGAGCGACTTTTGCTGTATTCTTGAGTACTTTTGCTTTATTCATTGTTGGTATCATCATCTTCAACCAACATGCCTAAGCGTGCTGAGCGGCGTTGCATCATTTGACGAGCCAAAGCCTGCATGTCCTCTACTCTATCGACTTCATCGACAATCTCTAAGCCAAGCAGCGTCTCTAACACATCCTCTAACGTTACCAAACCTTTGACCTCACCATACTCACCCACAGTAACTGCAATATGGATACGACTATTGAGCATCAAATCTAAAAGATCAAATAACTTCATTTTAGAGAAAACAAAAGTAATCTCACGTTTATAACTCTCTAAGGGCTTGTCCATATGATTATTGGCTTTAGCCAATAAAATATCTGACTTTAAAACAAAGCCAGTGACTTTATCCAAATCTTCATCATAGATAGGCAATCTAGAGAACATCAGTTTAGGACGGTTTGCTAACAGCTCTGCAACCGTTATAGATTGATCAAACGCATGCATTACCGAGCGCGGTGTCATAATGTCTTCAACCTTGATAGCACCAAAAGCCAAAAGGTTACGAATAATGCGAGACTCTAGCGGATCTATTTGACCTGATTGCTCACCCACACTGGCAAGCGCTGCAAATTCATTACGACTAAAAGTGTGAGCTTTTTTGCCTCGAGTTAGAAGCTTAGTAATTTTTTCTGAGAACCAGATTAAAGGATAAAGTATAAAGATAATGGCTTTCACAAAATAAGCCACGGGACCTGACAACTGTCTCCAGTAAACCGTTCCTAGAGTTTTGGGGATGATCTCTGAGCCAACCAAAATCAAGAGTGTCATCACTGCTGAGAACACACCAAACCATTGACTACCAAAGACAATAGTAGCCTGTGCACCAGCCCCTAAAGACCCTACGGTATGCGCTACTGTATTTAAAGTTAAAATGGCTGCAATAGACTGATCAATCTTGTCTATTTTGACGCTTTTTAACATTTCTGATTTTTTTGGATTTTCTTCAGCAATAGAAGCCACATAAGACGGCGTCATGGTTAATAACGCAGCTTCAGAGACCGAACAGATAAAAGAGACGAATACCGACAGCACCACAAAGGCTATCAGCAAAGCGACATGAACGCCGTAATCCGAGGTTTGGATGGCAATATCAGCAGAACTGCCACCAGCTGCATAGGCAACTAATGGCAGTGAAGCGATAAGAGTCAATAAAATAACAGTGTTACGGGTAAAGCGTGATGATGTTCTAAATCGAGCTTTCAAGTCAAACACCTAATGTAGTTAAACATAAAAAATAAGAGTTACAGGATAGCATTAAACTCATTACGTTTACATCCATTTATCATTAACATCTTCTCGTAACGCCTTGCCTGGTTTGAAATGAGGAATAGATTTTTGTGGCACCATAACCGTCTCTCCTGTCTTAGGATTGCGGCCCTGACGGGCATCACGGTGGTGCAAACAAAAGGTCCCAAACCCGCGAACCTCAATTCGATTATTTTCAATTAATTTTTCAGAAAGTAGATCAATAATTTCTCTAACTGCCTCATCGACATCTGCATCAGGGATGTAGTCGCAACGGGCAGAAACGTCTTGAATTAAATCTGATTTATTTATAACTTCTGTCATATCCTTGTGACCTTAATTATTAGTTGAAATACCTTTAAAGTTATAGTCCTTTAAAAACCTTATAAGTAAATGACCATTACTCATATGATAATGGCTTATCTAAGAAAGCTTATAAAATAGCCTTGCAAAACTTAAGAGAGCTCCCCTACTTTGCAACTGAGCATATTTCATAGCATATTGATATTAAATCATAAGTTACGCCATCTGTGGAACTATTATTCCAATTTATCGACAAATATCAAGTAATTGGGCATAAAAAAGGAGCGCCCGAAGGCACTCCTTTTTTTTAACAGCTTATTAGCTATTAGATATTCATCAAAGATTAGTCTTCTTGCATTTGCTCTTTGATTAAGTCACCAATAGTTTTTGGCTGTGCTTCTGGAGCAGCTTGAGTGCTACCAAGCTCTTTAATAGCTTGACGCTCTTCCGCTTCATCCTTAGCTTTAATTGATAAGCTGATACCACGTGATTTACGGTCAACGCTGATGATTTTCGCTTCAACAGTGTCGCCTTCGTTTAGATGTTTAGTAGCATCTTCAACTTTGTCACGTTGGATTTCAGAGGCACGTAAGTAACCTTCAACTTCGTCAGCTAAAGTGATAGTTGCGCCTTTAGCGTCAACTTCTTTAACAGTACCAGTTACGATTGAACCACGGTCGTTACCTACTAGGTACTCGTTGAATGGATCAGAGCTTAACTGCTTGATACCTAGGCTGATGCGGTTAGCTTCAGCGTCAACTGATAGAACCATAGCTTCAACAGTGTCGCCTTTGTTGTAGTTACGGATAGCTTCTTCGCCAGCTTCGTTCCAAGAGATATCAGATAGGTGAACTAGACCATCGATACCACCGTCAAGACCGATGAAGATACCAAAGTCAGTGATTGATTTGATAGTACCAGTTAGCTTATCGCCACGGTCATATTTCTTGTCGAACTCTTCCCATGGGTTTGGTAGAGTTTGTTTGATACCTAGGCTGATACGACGACGCTCTTCGTCGATATCTAGGATCATAACGTCAACTTCGTCACCAATTTGAACTACTTTAGATGGGTGGATGTTTTTGTTAGTGTGATCCATTTCTGAAACGTGTACTAGACCTTCGATACCGTCAGAAATCTCTGCGAAACAACCATAGTCAGTTAGGTTAGTTACGCGAGCTTTAACGATGCTACCTACTGGGTAAGTACCGCTTACGTTATCCCAAGGATCTGTACCTAGTTGTTTTAGACCTAGGCTTACACGGTTGCGCTCACGGTCAAACTTAAGTACTTTAACTTTAAGGTCTTGACCCACTTCAACAACTTCAGATGGGTGCTTAATACGGCGCCATGCCATATCAGTAATGTGTAGTAGACCGTCGATACCACCTAAGTCTACGAATGCACCGTAGTCAGTTAGGTTTTTAACGATACCTTCAACTTCGATACCTTCTTCAAGCTTATTAAGTAGCTCTTCACGCTCAGCTGAGTTTTCAGCTTCCATAACCGCTTTACGGCTAACAACTACGTTGTTACGTTTTTGGTCTAATTTAATAATTTTGAATTCTAGTTCTTTGCCTTCAAGGTGCGTAGTGTCACGGATTGGACGAACATCAACTAATGAACCTGGTAAGAAAGCACGTACTGAACCAACATCAACAGTAAAACCACCTTTTACTTTGCTTGAGATGATACCTTTAACAATTTCATCGCCTTCAAATAGTTTCTCAAGCGCATTCCATGTTTCAACACGTTTTGCTTTTTCACGTGACAGTAAGGTTTGACCCATACCGTTGTCAACAGCTTCAACAACAACATCAACGCTATCGCCCACTGCTACTTCAAGCTCGCCATTTTCGTCTAAGAACTCTTCACGAGCTACAACACCCTCAGACTTCAAACCAGTGTCAACTGTAATCCAATCGCTATCGATTGCTACAACAGCACCGCTGATTACTGAGCCACGCTCAATATCAAGACCCTGCTCTTCTAGACTCGCTTCAAATAGTTCAGCAAATGATTCCATTATGATTACCTTAATATAGCCGTATCCTGTCCAGCACAGTACGGTTCAAGTTAATGAGAATAAAAGATTGACGCTGGTTTTACTCTTTTGATTCTCATTTGATAAAAACGTTAAATTTATTTGGGTAAAACCAAAACTAAATTCCCCATAGAACTAATTACTCAATAGGACTAACTTTAGTTTGGTAACTGCCTGATTTGCTAATTTTAGCCTATTCGCTAAAACAAATACCCTTAGTTTGGCAGAATTTTTTAATTTTTACATAGACTTCGTCAGCATCCAATTGGGAGCTGTCTAATACCAATGCATCCTCAGCCGGCTTAGACGGTGCAACACTACGATTTTCATCACGTTCATCACGTTGTTTGATGCTATTTAAGATAGCTTCGTAATCTGCACTTTGTCCCGCTTGCTTAAGCTGGGCCACTCGGCGATCCGCTCGAGCTTCTGCACTGGCCGTTAAATATACTTTGGCATCGGCATCTGGGAAAACCACAGTTCCCATATCTCGGCCATCAGCAATTAAACCAGCTTCATTGGCCATATTCTTTTGTAAGGCCAATAATGCAGCACGTACTTTAGGCAATGCAGCCACTTTTGACGCATAGCCACCAACGGTTTCATTTCTTATTTCGCCGGCGACACTCGTGCCATCTACTACGATGTCTACTTCACCGCTATCACGGGGAATAAACTGTATGTCTAATTGCGCAGTTAAATCAGCGATATTCTTTTCATCTGTCGCTGTTAACTCTTTGTCTGTTAACAAACCAGCTTCAAACGCTTTTAACCCAACAATACGATAAAGAGCGCCTGAATCTAGTAAGCGATAGTTTAAAGCTTGAGCCAGCTTTAAACAAAGGGTACCTTTTCCTGCGCCACTTGGGCCATCAATTGTAATAACAGGAAAGCTCATCTTTTTACCACCTACTGCTGCATTAAGTTTGCTAGTTATAACTGACTATTTACTGCCAATTAAACGCTCTATTTTGTGAGTAATAACGCTTTTTATATCGCTGTAAACGCAAATAGTGCAAGATTATAACAAATAAAGACCCGTACCACTAGATAATATTAACGATTTATACACAAACTTAGCTTTATTTTTTTGTTACTAACTCTATTTTTTATTCCGGCTTAGAAAGCTACTTCTTCTTTTTTTTATTACGTCTTGCTTTAAAAAAAGATTTTAAAATTTTTTGACTCTCAGGCTGTAATAAACCAGAGTTTACCTCAATCTTATGATTATAAAAATCCATTTCTGCTAAGTTCAACTGACTGCCTACCATGCCTGCCCGTGGCTCTTGTGTGGCAAAGACTAGCCTTGCTAATCGTGAATGAATTAAGGCGCCAAGGCACATAGTACATGGCTCTAAGGTGACATATAAAGTCGTATTCGAGGGTAATCGGTAATTTTGCAATCCCTTACAAGCTCCTCTTAGAGCCACTATCTCAGCGTGAGAAGTAGGGTCACAGCTTAGTATCGGCTGATTAAAGCCCTCTCCAATGATTTTGCCTTCATGCACCAACACTGCCCCCACAGGAACTTCTTCTTTAGTAGCCCCTTTTTTGGCCAAAGCCAAAGCAGCATGCATAAATTCAACGTCACTAAATGACCAATAGCTGGCAGCAGATAAGTAGTTTGTATAATTACTGGGATTTGGCTGCGGTGTTAAGCGTTTTATATTAATCATGGATTAAGCTTTTAATAAGCACTTGTTAAATATTTTAGAGATAAAAAATTATTGTGGCAATTGCCAATCAATAGCCTGTTTCCCATGCTGTACCAGATACTCATTGGCCTTTGAAAAAGGTTTAGAGCCAAAGAACCCGCCTCTATTAGCCGCCAAAGGGGAAGGATGCACTGCTGATAAAATCAGATGCTTTTCGGTATCGATGAATTTACCTTTTAGCTTGGCCTTACTGCCCCATAAAATAAATACTGTGTTCGAAGTTTGCTTATTCACCACATCAATCACTGCATCGGTGAACTGCTCCCAACCTTTGCCTTGATGACTGCCTGCCACACCCTCTTCAACGGTCAAAGAAGCATTTAAAAGTAAAACGCCCTGCTGAGCCCAGTGGGTTAAATCCCCATGTTTAGGTGGTACAGTGCCAATATCATCGGCCATTTCTTTGACAATATTACGTAGAGATGGGGGCATCGGAATCATCTTAGGCACAGAAAAAGATAAGCCCATGGCCTGCCCTGGACCATGATAAGGATCTTGGCCTAAGATAACCACTTTTACGTTAGATAGTGGCGTTAAGTTAAAAGCATTGAACATTTGACTGGCCTTCGGATAAATACTTTTGCCAGAACCATATTCTTGCTTTAAAAACTCTCGTAAATTATCCATATTTTGTGAAGTTAGCTCGTCTGCCAATGCCAACTTCCAATCTTCAGGCATTTGTACTCGGGCTAAGATGGCTTGCTTTTCAGCTTCACTTTTTTGCGGTTGGTCAGGGTCAAATAACTGCATAAGGACACTCTTAATATAATTATAAATTTTAGGGTTATTATAGTCTTTCGAATACGGATAAAAAAAGAGGTCAACCTTGGGCTAACCTCTTTTTTGAAATACCACAATAAAATTACAACGATTATATCAGTAAGATCGGATTAAGACCTAACCTTCAGCGTATTCCACACCACGCTGACCATGTTGCTCTACCACAGTTAGTAAGATGCGACTACCTTCAGCAGCAGCTTTATCATCACTATCCACTGGGCTTTCAAAAGGCTCATCGCTCAACGTAACATGCACCGCACCGCCTTCTGACAAGTCACCGAACAATACCATGTTCGCCAGCGGTTTTTTGATTTCATTTTGAATCAAGCGCTGCATTGGGCGAGCCCCCATCAGACGGTCATAGCCTTTTTCAGCTAAGTACTCACGAACCGCATCATCAATCTCTAACACCACTTGCTTGTCATCTAGCTGGGCTTGAAGCTCTACTAAGAACTTGTCTACCACTGAAATCACAATTGAAGGATCTAGCGGGTTAAACTGAATAATCGCATCCAAACGGTTACGGAATTCAGGGGTAAATACTCTATTCATCGCTTCAGTGTTGTCTTTACTGTGGTCCTGCTTAGTAAAGCCCATTGAAGCACGGCTGATACTATCGGCGCCCACGTTGGTAGTCATAATCAAGATCACCTGCTTAAAGCTAGCTACGCGGCCATTGTTATCCGTCAGTGACCCATGATCCATCACTTGCAACAACAAGTTAAAGACATCTGGGTGAGCTTTCTCAATCTCATCTAGCAATAACACACAATGCGGATGCTGATTGATTTTTTCGGTTAATAAGCCACCTTGGTCAAAGCCAACATAACCTGGTGGAGCACCAATTAGGCGCGAAGCGGTATGCGCTTCCATATACTCTGACATGTCAAAGCGTACCAACTCAATTCCCATCAGGTTAGCTAACTGCTTAGAAACTTCAGTTTTACCAACCCCTGTTGGACCAGCGAACATGAACGAACCAATCGGCTTATCTGAAGACTTCAGACCTGCTCTTGATAACTTAATAGCGTCAGATAAAGTCTTAATGGCCTCATCTTGACCGAATACTAAGCGATTTAAGTCACGCTCTAAGTACTGTAACAATGACTTATCATCATTAGACACAGACTTGGGTGGAATACGAGCCAATTTAGAGATAATTGCTTCGATATCCTCTACATCAATAACCGTAGGGGCTGGACGTTCTTTATCACCCTCTTCGCTACTGTCTGATGCTTCAGTTTCGGCATTATCTTCAGCACGGATGTCAGCACCTAACTCCTCTTCATTATCAAAGTCAGTATCGGCATCGTGCTCTAATTCACTCTCATCAGCTTCAATCTGAGCCTCATAATCGGTGTTATCCGTATTATTAATCTCATCAATCAACTGATCTTCATCTTCAACTTGATCGGCTTCCGGTGTAATACCTAAGCGCTTATAGGCACCCGCCTCATCAATCACATCAATGGCCTTATCGGGTAAGAAGCGCTCATGAATGTGCTTCGCAGATAGCTTCACTGCACTTACTAATGCAGCATCGGTATATTCCACATTATGGAATTCTTCATAACGCGGTTTTAAACCACGTAGAATTTCGATGCTATCGTCAATACTTGGCTCATTGATATCAATCTTCTGAAAACGACGCGATAAAGCATGGTCCTTTTCAAACACCTGACGATACTCAGTAAAGGTTGTAGAACCGATACATCTTAGCTCGCCGTTGGCCAACGCCGGCTTAATCAAGTTTGAGACATCCATATTGCTGCTCATTGAAGAGCCAGCGCCAATAATCATATGGATTTCATCAATGAATAAAATAGCATTAGGCTTAGCTTTTAACGCATCAAGTAGCGCTTTCATACGCTTCTCAAAGTCACCGCGGTACTTAGTACCTGCTATTAATGAACCGATATCTAGACTATAAATCACGCAGCCTTGTAGCGGTTTAGGGGCTTTATTGTTGATAATCAACCAAGCCAAACCTTCAGCAATTGAAGTTTTACCCACTCCTGGATCGCCCACTAACAGAGGGTTATTCTTGCGGCGACGACACAAGACTTGAGCAGCACGCTCAATCTCAGTACTGCGACCAATTAACGGATCAGTTTTGCCTTCTGCTGCTCTTTTATTTAAGTTTTGAGCAAATTCAGTCAAAGGATCTTTTTTTAGTCTAGCACCTTTAGCATCCCCACTTTCTGAGTCAGACCCTGAATCACGAGTCTCATCTCCCTCATTGCCATGAGATAGATACTGGGTTAATTCAAGACGACTAACGCCCTGTTTTTTTAGTAAATACACGGCGTAAGTATCATGTTCTGAGAACATAGAGACTAGAATGTCTGAACCTTGTACCAATCTTCCTGAGCCAATAGATTGCACATGGAAAATAGCACGCTGTAAGATGCGATCAAAACTTTGAGTGGCCTGAGGCGTTTGCTCCAGATCAGCATCTAAGGTAGGCGTGTGTTTTTCGATATAAGCTTCAAGATCTGAGCGTAAGCTCGCAATATCTGCCCCACACGCTTTTAACGTAGTAGCAGCGTTATTGTTTTCTAACAAGGCAAGCAATAAGTGCTCAACCGTTAGATACTCGTGTGACTTTTGTCGGGCCAACGTCATGGCTAGACGCAAGGAAACTTCGAGATGACGACTTAACATAGAGGTGTCCTGTCAATATTGTAATTTTTTATTTGCTAAGATCTTTATAAGAGTTTTTTTGAGTACCAGTTAACTATAACAAGTTAACAGGGGGTTTGGGTAGTTTATGAATATGATATTGTTTATATCACAACTTTTTTGTAACTTAGATCTTAGCCACATACTAACTAAATAGGGTTGGACACCCTAAATATCAAGTCGTATTACTAACAATGTTTACTGCAGATACTCAAAACAAACAAAGATTTTTGTCTTTATTTCAATGAGTTATTGGGGGCTTAGATAAAACGAAAGCCTAAAGAGATAGGCTTTGAGTGGGGTTTTTATTGACAGATAATCTTTAAAAATTAACTTTGATGAGGCTCAATTTGGGTTAATAAAGGGTACCCTTCCTTGCGAGCCGTTTGATTGACTTTTTTGGCCTTGGTTTCGGCAATATCTTTTGGATAAATACCAGCAATACCACGGCCTTGATTATGAATATTTAGCATAATCTCAACCGCTCTAGCCGTATCATGGCGAAACTCAGACTGTAGAACATACACCACAAACTCCATTGGCGTATAGTCATCGTTATACATGACCACAGCATACATAGGTGGCTCTGCCAGCTCAGGATCAGCCACCATAACTTCTACTTCGCTATCCCCCTCTACTTCTTCATCTATTAATCTAGAAGGCAAGGTTTTGACAGGGCGCAAAATAGGCAGAGTCGCAGGATGATGCCAATCTGCCGAAATCTGCTGTTCCTGTTGCGAGGTGATATCGGTACTTTTAATCATAATACATCTATTTGGTAAAAAATCTTGTCCCATTAAGAATAACTCTAAGTTACTCTGCATTACCTTTACCCTCTTTTACAGGACGCTGATCTGTCTCTGGGATTTCTGATAACGAAAGAGGCATCTTCTCTACTGGGCTAGCTAATTGCCAATTGTAAATCTGCTCAACTTCCTGCCCATTAGACTCAAGATTTAACTTAGCTTGCTTTGGACTAAAGCCTTTTGGCATAACAAAACGGCCTCTAATACGAGCAATGCCTTTGATATCATAAGTGCTAGGCTCTAACGGCACATCAACTAAGTTATCTTCATCCAATAAAGTTAAAGTTGGCTTTAGACGATGTTGATGACCATCTTTAGCTAACATAGCCACATCGAAGCGGTACTCGAAGGCATTTTCTGGGAGCGGTTCCATCTTGGCACCTACCACTTGTAGCGGCAAACCACCTTGCTCTACCACTCTGTCAGCATAAACTTCGTTTAACTGAATCAGCTGCAGATTCTTCACTTCTAACTCTTGAATATCTTGACGCATTTGCTCTAAGTTATTAAGGCTAATGTCACGTTCTTGCTTTGCCGTATTTAACTGACTGGTTAACGACTGAACGTTCTGTTTTAGCTTCTTGATATCTTCAGCGGTCAATTGCTGCGCATCACCTTTAAGTTTCGTATCATTTTGCGATGCCTGATAGCCTCGGTAATAGCCAAATTTATGGCCAAAAGCAGTAGCTATAACGCCAGTCAATAATACTGCGCTCGCGAATAATACCAATATCAGCGGACTCATCACAGCTTGAGATGATCGCTTCACATTTTTCACAGTGGATTTGCTGATTTCGGTGGGCATGTGTTCTAGACTCGTATCTTGTGAATCGGCAATTAGTTAAGCCGCCATGTTCTATGGCAGATTTAAGGCAAGGTATTATACCTAAATCTCAAACTAATAACTAACAACAGATTGGCTTCAATGTAATATTTATGTCGTAGATTATTGATAATAACTTAAATAAGCAAGCATATCGTAATATACAGCAACACTTAACACTTTATATTCTAAAAATAACTTACGACTAAGAAAGACTTAAGATAGAAGTATTCCTCGCTATCTTAAGCATTAAATTCTCATTAATATCAAATTAAGGAACCACAGGGACGTGATTTAAGCCCAAAGACTCATCAAATCCAAACATGACGTTCATACACTGAACGGCTTGTCCAGCAGCCCCTTTAACCAAGTTATCCTGCACTACTAAAATAGTGGCAGATTTAGTGTTATTATCTTGATGAACCGCGATTCTGAGTCTATTGCTCGCTCTTACGCTGCGAGTATCTGGGAACTCACCTTTAGGTAAAACATCGATAAATCTCTCGTTTTGATACACTTGCTCATAAAGCTGTTGTAAATCTAGCTCACAACCTGCCTCGGTTAATCCTAAATGAATCGTGGTAAACATACCGCGAATCATAGGCACCAGATGTGGCACAAAACGGATATTGTGGGTAAATTCGCTTTGTAGTAATTGATGTACCCCTTGCTCAATTTCAGGCAAGTGACGGTGACCTGTTACCCCATAAGCGTTAAAGTTATCTGTGGTTTCAGCATAATTAAGATTCAGCTTGGCTTGACGTCCTGCACCAGAGACACCTGATTTTGCATCAATGATGATGCGAGACTCAATAACCGGCTCGCCTTTTTTATTTTGAGCTTCAATAACAGGTTTTAAGCCTAATATTGCGGTTGTTGGATAACATCCTGGGTTACCAATCACTTGTGCCTCTTTAATGGCTTCACGATTGATCTCTGGTAAGCCATAAGCGGCTTGTTTTAGTAGCTCTGGGCAAGCATGTTTATGCTTATACCACTGCTCAAACTGCTCTAATGACTGTAATCTGAAGTCTGCTGCCAGATCAATGACTTTCACCCCTGCTTTGACCAACTCTTCTGCTTGCTGCATGGCCACACCATGAGGGGTCGCAAAAAACACCACATCACAAGCAGCTAGTGCCTGTAAAGTATCTTCACCCAAATCACTATAGGTTAAATCAGATATGCCTCTCAAGCTTGGGAATATACTGGCGACAGGCTTACCCGCTTCTGATCGCGAAGTTAACCACTTAATGGTTACCTCCGGATGAGAAGACAACAATCTTATAAGCTCAACACCTGTATATCCTGTTCCACCAACAATGGCTGCTTGTAACATATCACATCCTATCTGATTGATTAAAAGCCGATTAAATAAAGTCCTTCTTATTATTTAACCTAACTTAGGTAATTAAATATAATCGTTATTTTTCAAAGAGTCATTCTATTTATAAATTTTACGTTATCCCATAATGCGATTCAATCAATGTCTTAAACCTGACGGTTTAGGGATTGTAAATGTCTGCAAGTAGAGAAACCAAACTACCCATTATAAAATAGGCTTATTTAAATAAGCCTATTTTTTATATTACTCAAATTTTAAATCGATAAAGCTTATAGCTTGTATTCGTGTACCGCTTCAATAAACACTTTGGCATTATCAGGATTAACCCACTGCGTAATACCATGCCCTAAGTTAGCGATATAACCGGTTTTCACACCGCCGGCATAAGCATCATCTAGCATATTGTTCACAGATTGACGGATCAGCTCTGGAGAGCCATAAAGCGTAGCTGGGTCTAAGTTACCTTGAACCGCAATTTGTTTATTGCTTTCAGCTAAAATTGCTCTGGCTTTGTCTAATGGCATGGTCCAGTCTAAGCCCAAGCAATCTGCTTCAGAGTCGGCTTGAATGTCTAGCCATAATCCACCGCCCTTAGTAAATACCACAACTGGAACTTCTGGATGACGCTGCTTAAGCTCTGAGACCACACGCTTGTTGTACTTATGAGAGAACTCTTTGAACTGACGGTGTGCTAACGCACCACCCCAGCTGTCAAACAGTTGAACAAGCTGAGCACCGGCCACAATTTGTGCGTCCAGATAATCAATGATTGCCGTAGTAATGTGATCTAGGATTTGATGTAAGAATTCAGGCTGACTGTAAAGCAAGCCTTTGGTATAGCGATAGTCTTTAGAGCTGCCACCTTCAATCATGTAGGTCGCTAAAGTCCAAGCACTCCCTGAGAATCCAAATAAAGGCACCAGACCGTTTAACTCCTTGCGGATACTGGTCACTGCATCCATCACATAACTTAATGAGTCAGTGGCTTTAAACGGTTCAAGCTGATTAAAATCTGCTTCGGTACGTAAGGTACGCTTAAATTTAGGACCCTCACCTGTTTCGAAATACAGGCCTAAACCCATGGCATCTGGGATGGTTAAAATATCACTAAATAAAATAGCCGCGTCTAAATCAAAACGTCGTAAAGGTTGCATCGTAACTTCTGTCGCACGGGCTGTGTCTTTACACAAGCTCATGAAATCACCAGCTTCAGCTCGCGTCGCCTTGTATTCTGGAAGATAGCGACCTGCTTGGCGCATCATCCATACTGGCGTCATGTCTACTTCTTCAAAGCGTAAAGCTTTAAGTAGACGATCATTCTTCAACGGAGCGAAGTTGTGAGTGTTGTTAACAGAATCAGAATTCATTATAGACATTATTATCTCTTTAAAGTCCTAGATTATAATCAAAATGGATAGGTGGAACCGTTTACTACCTATCAATGGTATCAGGTTATACCCCTCTTCACACCTTATGGCCCTTATTTATTTAAGATGGCCATATCATCACGGTGTATCATCACCACTCGCTCTTCTGACTCGCCCAAGATTTTGTCAAAACTTTGGGTTCTTTTGCGAGCCACACATTTGGCTTCTTCAGAAGAGAAGTTTACTTGACCCACTGCAATACGCTCTTTTGTGGTCTCATCGACCACTGCAACCACGTCGCCTTCATCAAAGTCGCCATGGATATCTACCACACCCACAGGCAATAAGCTCTTACCTTGAACGGTAATGGCGTGTACAGCCCCTGAGTCGATAAATAAAGTACCGGCCATTCTTAGATGGGCTGCTAACCACTGCTTACGGGCAATGATTTTGTCTTCTTGATTGGTCTGCAGTAGCGTCCCTACTGACTCGCCCTCAACAACACGAGTAATGACTTTATCTAGGCTGCCATTGGCAATTACCGTTGGACAGCCACCCATAGCGGCCAATCTACCAGCTCTAATCTTAGTCAGCATACCGCCACTGCCAAGCTTACCGCCCTCGCCTGCAATATCAAATAGATAGTCTGCCATTGCTCGCTCTTGACGGATCATTTTGGCATTAGGGTTTTCACGAGGGTTATCAGTAAATACCCCATCTTGGTCGGTTAAAATAATATAGAGATCTGCACTGACCATGGCCGCGGCCATTGCACCTAACGTGTCATTATCCCCAAATTTAATTTCATCAACCGTAATGGTATCGTTCTCATTAATAACCGGCAGTACTCGCCATGCCAATAGCTTGTGCAAGGTATTGGCCGTATTCAGATAGCGTTCACGATTCGACAAATCATCATGGGTTAACAGTATCTGAGCACTGCGTACGCCACTTTGAATTAAGGCCGATGACCAAGTCTCTATTAGTCCCATTTGCCCAATGGCAGCACAGGCTTGTAACGCCTCTAATTTCTTAGGACGCTCATCAAGACCCATTCTAACCAAGCCCTCAGCCACTGCCCCAGAAGACACTAAGATCACTTCCTTGCCTTCATTATGCAGCTTGGCAATCTGACTGGCCCACTCATAAATCGCGGTACGATCTAATCCTTTACCGTTATTGGTCAGTAAAGACGAGCCAATTTTTACAATGACTCGCTGTAAGTCAAAAGATCTGTTTTTAGTAGCAAATCTATTGTCCTCTGAGTCTGAGTCAATTGGCTTAGGTATACTGTTTTTTGGCTTACTGACTTTCGAGCTTTTCTGGTTATTATTAGCACTCATAATTCTTCCCAAAATCTAATGAATAGAATAGTAATATGCTGGGTAAACGCTTTGAACTATTGCGAGTATAAAAACTACTGAAGGTTCAAGCACCCTCTCACCCCCTAGCTTATTATCAGCATATAACCCACAGTCTGACACAACAAGATTATAAGGAATGAGCAGAGTGTTGACTATGGCGCGTAAATAACCTCTACACCATCGTCATCATCATCTCCATTATCGGCATTGAAAGCGGCTTCACGGGCGGCACGACGGGCAGCACGATAAGCTTCTTTTTGCTCTTCTGTATTGAGTCGCACTTCAGCTTCAAGACGCTCAAATCTCTCTCTTTGCTCCTCAGCAAATAAAGGATCTTCTTCCTCGCGTTCTTTCTCGCGCTCAATTTCATTCATGAGATGATATTTCACATCATCCACGCCCTCACCGGTTAGCGTTGAGGTTCTAAACACCGCCCCTGTCCAGCCTAGCTCTGCCACAATGTGTAAGCACAGCTCATCCAGTTCATTGGCATCAGGTACTTGGTCAATTTTATTTAAAATCAAAATTTGTGGTAAGTTGGCAAGCTCAGGTGAGAAGCGCTCAAGCTCATTTAAAATCACTTGACCATTTTCTACAGGATCACTGCCATCAATCGGCTTAATATCTAAGATATGCAGCAAACGGCGGGTACGGGCCACGTGCTTTAAGAAGCGAATACCCAAACCTGCGCCTTCTGAAGCGCCTTCAATTAAACCTGGAATATCGGCCATAACAAATGAGCGATGCAGGCCCACATCTACCACACCTAAGTTGGGGACTAAGGTAGTAAATGGATAGTCAGCAACTTTTGGCTTAGCAGAAGATACTTGTCTGATAAAAGTCGATTTACCGGCATTTGGTAAGCCAATTAGACCCACATCAGCCACAACTTTTAGCTCAAACTTAAGCTCTTTTAACTCACCTTCAAATCCTGAGGTAGCCTTACGAGGCGCTTGGTTGGTAGAGCTTTTAAAGTGGGTATTACCTAGGCCGCCGTCTCCGCCTTTGGCCACTAATACTTCTTGACCTATCTCAGTCAAGTCGCCGACCACTTCACCGGTCTCATTGTTAACAATGGTAGTACCGATAGGCACACGCAGATAGATATTGTCTGCCCCTTTACCCGAACAGTTTTTACTTTGTCCATTTTGGCCACGACCCGCATCATAACGACGGGTATAGCGATAGTCTACTAGGGTGTTGGTATTGTCATCGGCAACCACAATAACGTCACCGCCTTTACCCCCATCACCACCATCTGGTCCGCCACGAGGCACATACTTTTCACGGCGAAAGCTCACAATGCCGTTACCACCATCCCCTGCTTTGACAGTAACAATTGCTTCATCAATAAATCGCATTGGGCTTGCTCCCTTAACTTCTTTTAAATTGGTCTAACGTAAATTGGCTAATTACAGTCTTCTACTTGGTGTAGAAGGTTTGTTTATTAGAAATATAATATTTTAGAGAAATAGATTTCTAGAAAATAGAGTTGGTTTTATAACGCCGTATTCTACAGCATTATCCTTGATTACATAGAATTAATATTTATGGCTATTTTAATAAAAATACCCGATAACCATAACGATTATCGGGTATCGTTGCAAATCGTCTCAGTCATTATTTCTTTTTTTTCCCCTCGTCAATAAGCGCTTTTTTAGATTAGCCTATTGTCTAGGTCAAAAACTTAACAGAGTAATTGCAACTTTATTATGTCCAATCTAGCTTATGGTATTCGATGCTTAAGGCCATAAAGGTTACCCTTTACAGCTAAGCGAATATTAAGCAGTAATGTTGGTGTAGTGAATACCAGCCATTTGCGCTGCCACTCTTAACACCTGAGTGCTGTAGCCTACTTCGTTGTCATACCAAACATAAACTGTGGCATGGTTATCAGTTACGATAGTAGCTTGGGCATCAACAATACCTACTTGCTTAGTACCAACGAAGTCTGTTGAAACTGCTTCAGTTGAATCAGTGTAAGCAATTTGTGACTGCCAAGCATCGCTTTCAGAAACTTTCTTGAAGAAAGCATTTAACGCTTCAGCGCTCTCTGGTGCTTTTTCTAGGTTTAAGTTTAAGATAGCCATACTAACGTTTGGTGTTGGAACACGAATGGCGTTACCCGTTAGTTTACCATTTAATTCTGGTAAAGCTTTACCCACAGCTTTAGCAGCACCAGTGCTGGTAATAACCATGTTCAATACCGCACTACGGCCACGACGATCTGATTTGTGGTAGTTATCGATTAAGTTTTGGTCGTTGGTGAAAGCGTGAATGGTTTCAACGTGACCATTTACGATACCAAATTCATCATTAAGTACTTTTAGTGATGGAGTAATAGCGTTAGTAGTACAGCTAGCAGCACTAACAATAGTATCGTCGCCGATAGTATCATTGTTTACGCCGTATACAACGTTTTTGATCTCGCCTTTTGAGGGTGCAGTTAATAAAACTTTTTTCACACCTTTGGCTTGTAAGTGCTTACCTAGGCCATCTTCATCTTTCCAGATACCTGTGTTATCGATAACGATAGCATCATTGATACCATAGCTAGTGTAATCGATTTCGCTTGGATCATTAGCATAGATTACTTGGATAAAGCGGCCGTTTACGATAATACCTTGGTTTTCTTCGTCAACTACGATTGAACCTGCGAAGGTACCGTGAACTGAGTCGCGCTCTAATAATGAAGCACGTTTAGCGATGTCACCGTCTTTACCTGGACGAACCACAAAAGCTTTTAGTTGCAAACCTTTGTCAGTGGCCGCTTCTTCTAACAATAAACGAGTTAGGATACGACCAATACGACCGAAACCATAAAGAACAACGTCAGTCGCTTCGCTAGCAGCAGGCTTTGACTGGTCTGCTTTAGCTAGAGCATCTGCAACGCTCACTTTATTCTTTAATAACTGACCAGCATCTACTACTGCAGTTTTGATATCTTGGTTATCCACTACTTCTTTTACAGTAGCTACGATATCATCGATACTTAATGCTTTACCTTCGTTACGATCAGCAGTTTGCTGAACTTTAGTTAGCAAGTCAGCGGTTGAAAGGCCATTAAGTGTTTCACCAAACAAATTAACTTTTACGTCTTTATTGTTATAAAGATTATGCAGCTGGTTCACTAGCTCATAAGCCTGATTTTCTTGTTGTTGGTATTTGGCTAAATGATCTTTATGTAACTCACGGCGCGTATTAGCATTACTCACAATAGTCATCCTTTGGGTAAATGAAGTGAAGGGGTTAGTGAAATCAAATTAATCGCTAAATAAAATAAGGATACTGTAGATATGACCAAAATCTGCTTGTGAAATTCAAAAGCAGATTCAGGATAAATTCTCTATCGGTATATTCAGGGTAGATTTTAAATCATATTGGCAATTTTAGCCAGTACATCAGCTAGGAATCACTCTCAATCAGCCGTTTTCCTGCTTACTGGCCTATCTATTAAACACCTTTACTTAACCTACCCGTTATTACCAACTCAGTTACTAAATCAGCAACTAAATTAATTACCAAATCAGTTACTAAACTAATTACTCAATTAGTTGCTAAAATCATTACTTAGCTATTTACTCAACAATAGCCTTAGGTGTGCCCGTATGAGTGGTAACCTCTAGCTTGTTAATATCGTAGCCCTGCATTTTTGCTGTCTTTTTATAATCTTCAAACACAGCTTCAGATAAGGTAGGCTTACGAGACAATACCCATAAGTATTTGTTATCTGGAGTGCCTACCAAAGCGCTTTGATAGTCTTTATCAAGCTGTAATACCCAGTAATCTGCCTTACCCACAGGTAACCATCTTAACCAGCTAGGCAAAAAGGTAACTTTGAGCTCACTTCCAGTGTCATTAGCGGGCTTGGCCAAACCTTCAGACTTCATCATCGAGCCATCTTGTTTACGACATTGGTTGATAACTTCTACGGAATTCAGCTTGCCAGCTTTATCAGTGTTTAAGTTATATGTCGCTGTAACATCTGAGGCACAGTTACGCTGAAAGTACATAGGTAAACGAGCAATTTCATACCATTGCCCTGCATATTTATTTAATTCTACGCTGTCTACAGAAGTTGGAGCAGTAATGTTCATGCTGTCCTCATTAGTATTTGTCGTAGGCATACCCGTCTCTGCGTGGGAGAAAGTCGAGTAAGCAGCCAAAGGTACGAGTAAAGCTAAAGCAATGCCCGTATGTTTAAGCAACGCCTTCATAAAGGCTCTATCTGGGATTTCGTGACTAAATCTATTCATAGTAGCATCTGGATAATTATAAGTTCAATATAAGTAAATTTATAAGCAATTTGATAAAAGCCAGTTTTAGCCAGTAGCCTAAAAAATGCCCTTAGCTTTGATTCAATACATTACTGACTGAGCTTTCATTAAAATTCGCTGTATTTTTTGATGTAAGTATCATATTACTCACCCCCACTCATTACTATCCAAAAAATGTAGTATTACGATACGGTTTGTAAACTCACTGTTCTATGTTTGATTTTTTGGTGAGCTTACGTTAAAAACTTGCCTATTCCTGCTACTTTATCTCCCTGATAATACCGAACTTGCCCGATATTTGCTGGCGCCATGCCTCCTAAAGCAATCACAGGGATCTCGCTATCTTGTGCGAGGCTTGCAAAACCTTCCCAGCCCAAAGGCGTCGCTTCAGGATGAGTATTCGTCGCTTGCACAGGTGAGATAAAAATCCCGACCACAGGAGATAAATTGTGGTTAAGTCGATATTGTGCCAACTTGTTCGCTTGTAGAACACTGGCCTCACTATGAGCACTTACTGTCACCGGCAAGTCAGATAATAACTTAAACTCTGTATCTAAATACGCTTGCTGAGTTAAATGTTGAGCGATAATTTGATCCGCCATAGCAGCATTTGTGTCGCTATCTAAAAAATTGGCTAACTCATAATCTATGATTAGCTTGATATCTGGTCGAATAGCCAATAAGGCCAATACCAAGTCTTTACGCTGTGCAAGATTGGATTGCTTTAATCTAATATAAACACAGGCCTGCTCAGGCAGCGTTTGTTGATAATAGTCTAGCCATTGCTGTTCTGGCCGATGTGCTGAATATCCTTTAGCTTTGCTTTGCTCATTCAAGTCTGTGTTGTTCTGAGATGCTTTGATTGCCCCAACCTCTTGGGTAATTGCGATTATATTGGGTAGCTTTAGCCACTGCAAAATGGTTTTATTAGCATCAGGCAACGGGTATTTATTATTAATTAAATCCTCACAACTCACCCACTGTAACTGCTGACCTTCACAGCCTTCATTGTGATGAGCAAACTCTGTGAACTGCGACTCACTCAAGGCTACTCGAAATACATGCAAGCAAACTGTCTTTGACTTACTAGGCACTTCGATTTCTGCATAATGATGACGCAGTACTCCCAAAGGATTTATGACACTCTGCTTGGCAATATCTAGTCCTATCTCCTCAAAAACTTCGCGAACAAGGGCCTGCTTAGCCGTCTCATTGGCTTCAATTTTACCCCCGACGAATTCATAGCGGTTACCTTGATGCTGCTTTGCATTACGAAATCCCAATAAGTATTGGTCACCAAAGTGAATTACCGCTACGGCCACATCGATATTTATCACAGTTTTTTTGTCCTTACTTGCTTGATTATTAAAATTCATTCATGCGAGATAGCAGGCTAATTCCTGCATTACCCCTTACTTTCCTATCATAGTGTCAGTTTATTTTGATAAAACCCTTGCAATGACTTTCATAATAAATAATAATTAAAGTTAATGATAATCATTATCAATTAGGTGTATTTTTACAAGCCTGCATCACCTATACCTTTACCACCTATAGATGCAGAAAATAAACCAATAACTTATAAACTTAAGGATTAAGCTTTATGGCCACTATCATCTCGCGAGCACTTAACCTTCGTGACAATCAGCTTCCTATGTTGCAATCGGAGCATCTATTTGCTTTGACCAAAGAAGTAAGGATTCAACATGAGGGAGAAGAGTACCGCCTACGTTTAACTCGCAATAATCGGCTTATTCTCACTAAATAGCACCAATACTAAATAAAACCGATAAATAGAGTCGATATATATAGATAATAAAATAAGGGGTGACTATCAAAGTCACCCCTTATTTTGGTTAGAAGTTGAAACTATAAACAACATCCACCGCATTCTCTACCGCCGAAGTGGCTTCGATATAAATACGGCGTGTTAATTGATACCTTAACGACAAGCTACTTTGCGCATTGAATACGCCTACCCCGTAACGGATGTATAAGTCTGGGGTGATATAACCGGTGACGTTAACGTTGGTATCGCTGTCGGTGCCAGAAGCATCAATTGTCAGACGCTCTAAACCAAAGGCATCACCAATGGTATTGGTTAAGCTTCGAGTACCTGTTAACCCCAGACTCAAGCCAGCCGCAGCCAAGTTATTGGTAACTTCTGACTTAAAGCCCTCTTCACTAATCTGAGTGGCACCAGGGTTAGAGATACGGCCGGTTACTAGAGCATTCATCGCTTGCTGCTGAGTTAACCCTGCATTATTAAAGACCACAATATTAGGTTCTGAAACTCTGCCTTTAACGCGTAGACCAACCGTACGACCTTCAATCTCTTTGGCGGCTTCAATACTTAAGCGAGGATTGACTACATCGCCATTAAATCGAACTTGGGCATAGTTTAACTCAAGGTTTTGACCAAAGGCATCAACGGTACTACGGCGACTGACCTGTACCACACCTAACGCATTCATTACGCCTTGACCTTTTTGAGTGATATGCACTGCTCCTGCCAATGGCAAGACTGCACCAAAGCCACGGAAGTTTACATTGTCACCCAAATCAACGCCGATATCTGCATTAATCGACCAAGGCTGTGAGATGGCCAATACGTCTTCGATTCTATCCACTAACTCACGGTTTAAGACCACAACATCATCAGACTTAGTGATAACTTCTTCGTTGGCCTCTGGCGGTCTAATGGTAGCCGTAGGCACTGAAACTGCCCCGACTATATTGACATATTTTTGCATCGGCTTAACGATAATATTGAAGTCTGGGTTCACTTCTGCATACAGCAATGGCGGCTGAGTAAGCACCAGCCCCTCACCGGTAATACGCAGTTTGGCTTGTAACTCTTGTCTCCAGTCTACCGTTCCTGTTAGCTCGCCAGCGCCTTCACCACTTAAGAAGGTGCCTTCAAGCTCAGCGCTTTGACCTCTTATTCTAGCCTTAGCATTGATATCGGTTAGATTCACTGGCAAATCCAACATGGCGACAGTGGCTTCTCTTAGATTGACATCACCATAGAATACGGGACTAGACAAAGTACCACCTAGACCTCCTGCCATAGTGATGTTACCAGCAAGTTTGCGCATACCTGGGAAGAAAGGTTTTAAAATAGCTAAGTTTAGCTCGTTCAGTACCAAGGCTCCTGATATAGGCTTGTCCTCTTTATAAGGATCAATCACAACATCAGCGTAGCCTTTAGCCCCACTTCCATTATCGATATCAGTACGCAGCTTTAAGCCTTCCTCAAAAGATCTAACAATGACCGATACTCGCTTATAAGGTATCGTCAACGCTTCATCTAGACCTTCTTGAACCAGACCCAACTTACCATTATCTGAATATAAAGTGGCATTAATTACCGGCTCAATTCCTTTGCCCCACTCAATAACGGCTTTACCATTTAGGCTGGCTTGCCAGCTCAAATCTTTCGGCATTATAGGCGCAAATAAAGAGGTATCAATGTTTTGAATAGCCAAGTTCACCTGACCTCTATCGGCAGAAGCAATTAAGTTTTCTCGTAGACAAAGCTTGCCCGTCTGACCTACAGCTTCCCAGCAGTGAGCTGCCAACTGGATTTCAGGGGTTTTCCCACCAAAAGTAGCAATAAGCTGTGCCGGCTGACTTTGAGCTAGCGTGGCATACTCCGTTGATACCTCACCGTCACCGACTACCCCCTGCCACTTACCTAGTTTACGGTCTAAGCTACCTTTAATCGTGGCTTGAATACCTACCTCAGTATTGGCGTTATTGGTATCCCCTTTTAAAGTTAAAGTATGATCTTGCTCAGTGCCATTGAATACCGCATAGATATTTTCAAACTTACTGCCAGAAGCCTGCAGGCCATCTGCCATAATAACCAAGGTACTTGGGCGTTTGGCTAAATCAACAATTTTACCTTTTATCATACCTTGGGCTAATAGTATGCCTGGCAGGGCTAACTTATTACCCGTCAAATCAACATAGATGGTCGGTAATGCCTGGCCTTTATTTTGGCTTAAGGTAAAGCCCCCTACCACAGAGCCTGCAAAATCCTTGTTGATCTGGCTTAGGTTACTGATGTTCACCTTGGCTTCTAACAGCTCAGTATTGCCATTGGCCACAACTTGGTTATCACCCCATTGCAGCATCAAGTTATCAGCATTTAGGGTTTCGACCACACTCTTAACTTGTTGAACTTGGCCACTGGCATCTGTTGCTTTTAATCTTTCAAAATACTGACCCATATCTTTGGGTAGGTGTAAGGTAGTATTGAGACTGCCTTGAGCCAATAGAGGCTCACCGTCTATCTCTCCTCGTAGCGCCATTTGTTCAATACTAATGCGCTGTACCGAGTCTTTCCATAAGCCGGTACTCGACACACGACCAGTAATGTTACTTGGTACGTCTTTCACAAAGTAGCTAAGATTAAAGTCATCCATGACGGCATTGACATTCCAAGCTACGCCATTTGTGACGTCCAATTTACCTTTGGCGATAAGACTGCCTGCTTCACCAACGTGGCTTAAATTACGGATGGTAATCGCTTGAGCATTACCGCCAGCATCGATAACCAGCTTACCTTTAGGTAATTGAGGCGTATCAATTGACCCATTAAACTTCACGTCAAAGTCGCGTAAGTCCCCAAGCTTGGTTTGGTTATCTCGCCATTTTCCTGAAGTTTGTAGGTCACCTGTGACAATACCTTCTGTCTGTGGAGCAAAGAAACCAATGTTAAACTTATTGGTATTGGCCTTTACATCCCACTTAATACCATCACTTAGATTCACGTTACCCGAGGCGGTAATATCCCCCGCTTCCCCGTTGTGGCTGAAGTTTTTGATGTTTATATTTTCAGTGGTGCCATTGGCATCAACAATAAAATTGCCTTTAGGTACCCCTTGAGTGGCAAGCTTGCCATTAAATCTGGCATCAAAGTTCTGTAAAGAGCCATTTAGAACGTCCACCACACCATCGCCGTAGCCCATAACATCGACTCGGCGATTTTCAGAAGTTATTTTCCCAGTTTTTGGGTCTGTAGAATTAACTTGTGCGGTTAAAGTAGAAGATAAGTCTGAAGAGTTGATAGTAAACGCATGACGCTGACCCTTTACCACCTTGCCATTAATGCGACGCGTGATGTCTAGCATCTTACCGGAAGCACTGATATCCCCCACCAGTCTATTGACCGGAATGGCGTCACTAAAGGCTTGTGGCTTTAGCTCTTTGGTCTTGGCATCTATACTCCAGGTCAATGGCGACTTATTGGTGGCCAATAAGATACTGCCGTTACCGGCAAGATTCCCCATCACCCCATCATAGTTCAGATTTTGAAGGGCAATTCGATTGTTGTACTTATTGAGCTTAACCTTGTAATCACCAGCAGGAGCAACATTTAATTTGTTAACCTGAGCATCCGCAGTGACCCATAGTCTCTCATCACGTAGCATGACATTGGCCACACCACTTGGACTATCTATATCTCCAACGTCAGGCACATCTTTACGGCGTAAATTCTGCCAACTGGCATCGACATACCAAGGAGCATCAAATCTAGGATTCTCTGGCTTGGTCCCTTGCACAACTTTGGCTTTAATCTGCTCGCCATCGCGCTGCTTTAAGTTGGCATTAATTTGCATTAAGCCTTCTTCATTGCTCAGGTCAAACACCACGGCCAATTCGCCATTTAAATACTCTGGAGCATAAGGTGCTGCAGTTTCTGGCAGTAAGCTACGTACCTTATAGTCTCGACTATAAAGCATGGCTTTGGTCGTGAAGTCTTCTTCCCAATCAAGCACCCCAGTGGCTAACAGATTGCCCTCTGGAGTGTCAGCAGTTAGACGATGTACCAGCATTTTACTGGTATCAACAATATTGGCTCGGCCTTGATAATGACCGCTAGGAATGTCATTGGCCAACAGTCGACTATTGATGCGAAGCTCAATATCAGAGATTACCCCTGACGCCGTCGCTAAGCCATTTTGTAGACGAATATCTTGACCTTCAGCATAAGGCAGGTCAATCTCATCCCAGTTTAATTTGGCTTCAAAAGGCGCGTTGTCATCTAACCCTTGAACAGTAAAAACGCCTCGGACATTGTTATCATTATATTTACTACGCAGTTTCCCATAAGTGCGTTTAACACTACCGACCGCCTCAACTTCAATAGGATCGATATAAACTTTATCTAAGCTGTTAACCGTGACTAACGCAGATAAATCTAAAGGATAATTACCCTCTAAAGTAATTGTTCCTTTTAAGTCTGAGATATTAACAATATCGCTATATTGTAGATTGCCTCGACCTACCTTGACGTTAGTCCCCACCCAATGTAAATCATCGGCTTTGATATCCGTTACTTCAATAGGGTCTCTACCGGCTTGGTTATAGATAATTCTATTAATCCGAGCTCTATCAAAGCGTAAGTTGACCGGCAACTCATACTCTTTGTACTCAAACGGATCGCCTGAAGGCGGTAGACGGTTTTCAATAACAATGGTTTCGATATCGGCATCACGTAAATGCACCTCTCTTGCAAATAAGGCACGCCAGCCAATCTTGACATAGGTATTGACGAAGTGAACATCCACATCTTCTGAGGCGCTCATAGTGATGTCTTTTACCTTAAGCCCATCACGTAAATTACCTTCTGAGTACTCTAACTTAACCCCAGTTTCTGAGATAATTTTTTCAAGTATAAACTTAGTCCCCCTTTCCGTACCCGCCATTATGTAAAAAGTGATACAGATGATTAAAAATAAAATCAACAGTAGCGCTAAAAGCTTTATCAAAAATGACAAAGGATAATGGTGCTTAACCCGCTCAGCATCACGCTGAGCAGGATCTTGTTTTGGATTAGGTTCAGGGGTTTGCGAAGTGGTCATGGGGTAAGTAACTTGTTATCAATAAGGGAAGTCAAAACCAAGCTTAATACTTAAATCAGATTTAATCAGCAATAATTAAAATTGTTTATTTTATTAGCGTTAAACCTCTATTAAACTTAATGATAACTTCCCATATTTAGGATTAGAATGGCCTGTTTTCACAAGAGAATCAAAGTCGAATCATAGTAAATGATATTCAATATAACGGCAACATCATAAGCCGCTTTATTTCCGGCAATAACCGTATTACTGCAGGGGTGAGCCAATAAAGAAGTGCAGTCGTACTGGAATACTGTCTTCTAAAACACCAGCTGCCAAGTCGACTCGGACCATGCCTACCGGTGAGGCCCAGCGTACCCCGAAACCTAAGCCCAGCTTAGTATCGGCTTCAAAGTTAGTGTCATAGGCGTTACCCACATCAGCAAACACAGCCCCTCTTAAACCCGGCTTAAACTCATAGTTATACTCAGTGCTACCCACAGCCAATACTTGACCCCCGACTAAATAGCCTTTTTCGGTGGCAGATAAGCTGTTGTAATCGTAACCTCGGATACTGCGGTCGCCCCCAGCGAAGAATCGAAGCTTATAAGGCACATCTTCAAAATCTTTGGCCCAAATATATCCCCCATCTAGACTGGCTACCACTTGGTGCTTATTCATTTCACCGAAGCTATATACTCCGCTTACACCGGCTCTAGCAATGGCCATATCCGTATCGGATAACACGCTATCAGAGCCCGCTTCTACTGAGTAATATTGATGCCAGCCTTTGGTTGGGTTGGTGGCATTGTCGGTCACTGTCTTATCTATCTGATACCCAAGTAAGAAAGCTTCTTGCTTGAACTGCGCCCCTTCTCGGTTAAAAGGTACCGGTAGGTTTTCGCGATCAGGACCCGTCACCCCACTTTCTAACTCATCTTGGCGGTAACGTACTGAATAGGTTCTATTCCAGCCTTCTTCATTACGAATTTTACGGTTAACGCCCCCTTTAATGGTGTTGGTTTCTAAATCTAAGTTACCCTCACCTTGGTTGATGGTTTCTTCCTCATAGCTGATATTGGCATTGAGCGTGTCATCTAAAGGATGCTTCCAAGGACGACTGGCATGAAGATTAACGGACTTGTTAATCTTAGAGGCACCCACACTAATACCGGCTTGATACCCATCACGGTTAATCAAGTTGTGCTCCATACGAGCCACAGCTCGTACCCCTGTATCCGTCCCGTAACCAATACCTAAATCCACATCTCTAGGCTTATCTGCGGTCACGAAGACATACAGAGGTACTGATTTGCTTTGTGCCACATCCTGAGGAGTCTTACGATTGGCAAGCACCGTCTTACTTAAATCGTCAGGCAGCGCACTGGTATCGGCAAAAGGGTCTTTTTCATCAGGGAAAACTTTCTTTGCCACATCACTGACGGCATTGGAAATTTTACCCAATAGACTTTTTGCCTTCTCTTCCCTCTCATCTAAAACCCTATCATCCGGCAATCTAGAGAGACGCTGCGCTTTTGCACTGATTTTATCTAGCTTAGCTGTGGTTTCTTGATCCAGTGTATATTCAATAGGCGCAAACTCATCCTCCCCTGTATTGTTCCCTGAAGCTTGGGGGTTTAGAGGCTGACCCTTTTCATCAAACTGTTTTTCGCCAGAGCCTTGACCATTGGTCTGGCCGTTTAGTTGACCCTCATCACCATTTAATAGCCCTTCTTCCTCATCATCTTTTTCAAAACCTAAGGTAGCCCCACTGGTATTGGGTCTAACGGTCTCAACGTTCACTGAGTTAAAGTAGCGCGTGGCAGACAAGTCATTGGTAAACTTGGTAACGTCTGGAGCATAAAACTCATCACCCACTTCAAACTTATGTAGCTGATGCAGCAGCTCTGCTTTAACCGGCAGTTTATCGGGATCTGTGGTGAGCTGTCCTGTTTCTTTATCAACGGTAAAAAACACCACTTTATCAAAGTGATAACGCTCTCCAGTATCGTAGACCAAATCAACATCTGCAGTATTATCAGGCAAGATAACATCGACTGATTTGTTTAGCCATTGCCCATCAAAGAAGCCAAACTGACTTTTTGTAGTTTCAATTCTTTGTTTGGTTTCTTTATATTCACCGTGGTTAAAGATTCGACCCTCCTTGAGCGGCGAGTCCTCTTGAATGGCTTTAAACTGGGCTAAATCTTTACCCTCCCCGCGTATATCAATAACAGGGTTTTTACTGACTTGTACAGGATCGCCTAGGTGCTCAATCATCACCTCAATCTCATCTGTGTCAATACGTTTAAAACTCAGCTTAATGTCATAGTAACCCACGGCTTGAGCCGCATCTAATGCTTCTTGATGCAGCTTGGGCGTAACCGCTGTGAAATCTGAGATGGACTCAACGGTAATGTTTTCCATAGCCGCTTTAATGTTGGCAGCAGGCTGGGCATCCTTGTCTAATTTAACAGGTTTTGGCTTAACCCCATTTTCATCTTCTTCCGGCTGTAAATAAATCTTGGCTTTAACTCTTGGCAAGGCGGCATAACCATCATTAAAAAAGCGGTTATAAAGACCTTTAATAAACCCAGGCTTGGCTTCAGAGCCATCATCATTCTCAAACTCACCTTCAGCAACAGTGGGCGTTAAATCATGATTAGGGTCTTCTTGATACTCTGGTAAATAATCCTCTGGATCAATACCAGAATCTGCTGCACCATTCTCCTGTGCTTCAGCCATCACATCATCGGTAATCTCGGTTTCAGTGTTTTTAACTGTGTTGTCAACCTTACCAATAGCTGTGTTTTTTACCGCTTGATGCGCAACACTTTCTGCAGTTTTTGCCTCCTGGGTATCAGGGTTAACCGTAACATCCTTTGCTTCATAGACCGGCTTTGTTCCCTCTAGCTGCTCCTGTGTCGCGTCTTCATCAGTAGTAATGCCCAAGGTTTGTTGATTGGAAGGGTTAATCTGCGCTGCGGCATCTAGATTTGTATCAAACCCCAAAGGAGGCTGAGTCGCATCTAAGCGAGCCACAGGCTTATTAAAATCACGAGAAACCTGAGGGGTGATTTGCGATAAAGCCTGCTCAATCTGCTGGGGAGACTGCATGACCGGGGTATTGGCCAAACGGTTACCGGCATTCTCATTGGTTTGCAAACTGCTGTCCGAGAAGACTCTATCAAAAATAGCGTCGCTACTCTCATCGGGTTGACTTGAGGAGGGTTTTTGGTTGGCCGTATTCTCGACCTGACTTGGTTTTTTATTGGGCTGAGGTACAGGCGTATGTAGAGTTTCGCGTTGGTAATCTTCGAGCACACTGGGGTCAATTAGTCCCTGCTCAACCGCTTTTTTTAACTTAAGCGCAATAAGCGCCTCTTCTAATTGTTCTGGCGACTGTATTTGAGCTTTACCTATGTTGGGGTCATAAGCTTGATTGGCATTGGCCAAGCCTTCAGGTTGGGTCGGCTCAATAGCGTGAGCTGCTGTTGTCAGTAAGACTTGAGCCATCAAACATGCAGATAATCCACACGCAAGTTTAGAATAGCGAAAAGGCAGCTTTCGACCACCACAGCGGCTGTAAAAGAAATGACCATAAGGAGAAAACTGATTGTCAACTGACTGCTTAGCCAGCAACAAGGTAGCGTCTAAATTAGGCATTACTGCTCTCTTATCCATATTAACTTGCTATAGTAGTCCGATTAACGAAAGACTAACGTTTAAGTTGTGTCTCTGCAAATACGATTTTGACCAACCAAAAAAAACAAAATTAATTTAGTTGTGATAAATTGTGGCTATTATACTTGCTGGCTCAGTCTATTTTCTGGCTCAGCTTATTTTAAAGTTTTTATTTTAAAGTGCTTACTTTAAAGTACTTAGTCAGGCTTAGCGTTAAATTAAACTTTGCTAAGCTTAATTAAGCTCTAAAAATCATAATAATTAATGGCAATAACATTAGGAAGCCGGTTTATGGCATCACAATTCACACTTTTTCGCACTCGTCGTTTCACCCCTATGTTTTTCACTCAATTTTTGGGTGCGTTTAACGACAACTTTTTTAAACAGGCGTTATTACTAGTACTGACTTATAGTGCCGCGGCTAAGCTAGGCTCCTCAGTTAGTCTACTCAATAACTTAGCGGCCATGTTGTTTATTTTGCCTTTTTTCCTATTTTCAGCTTTGGCCGGTCAATTGGCTGATAAATATGAAAAATCAAGGCTGACGGTATATATTAAAATTCTAGAAATCGTCATCATGGTATTGGCCGCATTTGGTCTTATCTTCGAAATATACTGGTTGTTGTTTGTGGCCTTATTTTTATTAGGCGCACAGTCTACTTTTTTTGGTCCCATCAAATACGCCTACTTACCTCAAGCCATGCACAAAGATGAATTAGTCGGGGCTAATGCACTATTTCAAACAGGCACCTCGCTATCCATCTTAATGGGTATGATAGTGGCCGGCGTGTTTACCCAGTTGGACAACCACTTATACTGGGTCAGTGCCATGGCGCTTCTCATTGCAGGATTAGGCCTGCTTTCTAGTAAATTTGTGCCCCACATGCCCGCTGTTGAACCAAATATCAAAATTAACTGGAATATCTTTAGCACCAGTATGGATACCGTTAAGTATTTATACTCTCTACCGCTTCTGTTCTTCATTATTCTTGGTAACAGCTGGTTTTGGTTCTATGGTGCTACTTTTTTAACTCAGACACCTGAATTTAGTAAGGTTATATTAAATGGCAATGAATCTGTGGTGATCTTTTTATTAACCCTATTCTCTGTCGGTGTATCAATAGGCTCGCTACTTTGTAAAACCTTAACCAAAAACCAAGTAAGCTTTAAACTGCTTCCCTTTGGTATTGCAGGGTTAAGTGTGTTTGCCATTGATTTATACTTCTCACTTTCTGCTTTAAATATTAATTCAAGCACCCTGCTAGGCATTGGTGAGTTGTCTCAAGTCCCTGGTAGCTGGCGTGTTTTCGCTGACCTCTTCTTCCTAGGGTTTAGCGGAGGTCTTTATATTGTGCCCCTTTATGCTTCTATGCAAGCTTATTCGCCTATTAGTCATAGAGCGCGCGTTATCGGTGCCAACAATATTTTTAATGCCATCTTTATGGTGACCTCGGCCATTTTCGCCATTGTTATTCTGAACGTATTAAAACTGTCTTTGCCTCAGCTGTTCTTGGTTACAGGCATACTTAATATAATGTTTGGCGTATTTTTATATTTTAAACTAAAACAATATAAAGATACCATGCAAATTCAGCAAGATGCGATGATTATGTAGTGTGGTAAGTTTTAGAAAAATAAAAGCCAACTTCTAGAAGTTGGCTTTTTTTGTTTTATGATTTACTTTATTTTTATTGAGTTATTAAACCTCTAAATTAAAACCTCTAAACAGAGTCACACAATCGTCAAATTAGCTAATGCGATTAACTTTCTTAGTGACCACAACTGAAATAGGAATAGCCACCAACGCACCAATCACAGCCGCACTAATAATATGAGGAATATCATCAAAGCCAATCACCAAAGCGGCAATCATGAATACGCCGATAAGAACAGTTGCTGCCATACCCCATATCATGCTAAGTAGTTGCCAGTTCATAATTAACACCTCACTAAAAAAATATCACTAGTTAATAATATAATTAATACTATAGTTATACACTAAATCCTTAGTTTCTTTAAGGGTTTTTACAAAAAATTTTATCACATTAGCAGTCGTCTTATTATAAAGACCCTCAAACGGTTAAGTGATATACTTAAAAGAGCTGTCTTTATGACAATAAATAATCATAATTTGGCTTATTTTGGTTTATCATAACTTTATCTTATTCATTCTTTCTTAAGCTTTGTTTGTTATTTTCATCGGCTGTTTACAGGGTAATTCATGTCGCAAGTCTCCTACATTCCAGTGCCTTATTTCCAGTTTATCTCTAAGGTCGCAGATTTTGATTTAACCCAGCCTTTATTTGCTCCTGTTCCCAATAAAAAAATCCACCGTCACTGCCCGTTTATCATTATTGATGCAGACTATATTAATGCACCTTTAATGGATGTGGCTGTGGCTACTTGTGAGGATGAAGAGCCTGAGTCTACCTCCGAAACTACACAAGAGCAGCCCAAAGAAGCGGCAGAAACAGAGCAGCAACCCCTAAAAAAAGAACAGCTAGATTACCTAGCTAAGCAGCAAGCTAAGCCAGAACACGCCAAAGCCTACGAAAACCAAAAAACTGAGTCAGACGAAGTTGATTCGCCTTTGGACAATCAAAACCAAGATATCTCTAATGACCACATTGAGGTCGCAAAGGAGATACCAGAAGCAGGCTCCCCTTCATCAACAGTAGCAGATGATACAAATCCTGAACCTACTGAACATGAACATGAACATGAGCCTGAACCTGAACCTGAACCTACTGAGAAAAAATCAGCTATGCCCGAAGAGCAAAGCTTAGAAAGTGAAGACTCTTTTGTAGAAGATGACGTGCCTGCCGACTCTGAGCAGCACACTGAAGAATCTCAAATTGATGCTGAGGAAGAAGACAGTAGTGAAGAAGAGGTTGAGGACGATGAAGATGAAGAGCTTAGCGAAGATGAAAAGCAAAAGATTAAGAAAGAATCCCAGCTAGAATCTTATAAGCAGTTTTTGGCTGAGCAAAAAAGCAAAGTAAAAATTGACTACCCAGGTATTCGGGTAGATATTGAGGCCAACGCCCTACCCAGTCGCATGTACTTTATTATGAATGCGCTGTCCGCCATTATTGCCAGTTACGGCTTGGTCGTAAACTCTGCAGCCGTAGTAATCGGAGCGATGCTCGTAGCGATGATGCTTGGGCCTATCAGTGGGGCTGCCTTGGCCATTATCGATTACCGCATGCCTTTTTTGCGTAAGTCTTTATTGACTGTACTGGCTGGCGCAGCAATGGTGGTGGTGATTGGTTTTATTGTCGGCTTTATGCACCAAGACTCCCCTCTCACTAATGAGATCTTATCTCGCACCCAACCTACTTCGATGGACTTGATGATTGCATTAGCAGGCGGTACTGCGGGAGCATATGCCATGATTTCCCCTCAGCTTTCTGTTGCGGTAGTTGGGGTTGCAGTAGCCACAGCATTGGTTCCCCCCTTGGCTGCCAGTGGCATATTATTCGCTCATGGTGAAGGCTCTTTGGGCCTTGGTGCTTTATTATTGGCCTTAACCAACATTATCGCCATTCAATTTACCAACGCTTTGGTACTCTGGTCTGCAGGCTTTCGACGCCTGGTGGAAGACGACTATAAAAGCAGCCCTATCATTGCTTTTTTCCGCCGTAACGCCGTTCCCTTGTTGCTATTGGCCGTAATTGGTACCTATCTTACCTATAACTTTAACACCATTACCAAAAAGCAAAAGTTTGAAAATGAGGTCAAAGAAAGCCTGAACACCTACTTTATTGATAAAGGTAACGCGCTGACCACCACCCAATTTGTGCCAAGAACCGACTATCAAACCGTCAGAGCCGTCATACGTGGAGAGACACGCCCTTCTTCAGATGACGCTAAGTACTTAGAGCAACAGATCAACCAAATCATCGAACAGGACTATCCAAAATATCAGACTGTACGTCTGCAAATAAGATATATCCCAGTTATCGTTATCGAGTCTAGTCCCTCTCATAATGATGTAATTGATAAAACCGATGCGGCCATTTTAGCCAATGAGCAATAAGAATCGATTGGACTAAAGTTACAGCCAGTGTTCGCATCATCTAAAGTGAATAGTCATGTTTTGGCTATAAATATGCTAAACTTTGACGCTATTATTTGTAGCCGCTCACTTATTACCAATTTGTATGCGGTTTGGTGGCTATGAAATCTATTTTTATTGCTACAAATTTTGTTTTTATCATTAATAAACCTTTAGCTTATCAGCCATTCTTTAAGGAGTTCATGTGACTCAGTCTGCGCCCACATCTTCAAATTCAGTATCCCCTGCTTCAAATAAATTCTTAAGCACAGCCGAGCTGCGTAAATCTTTTATCGACTTCTTTGTTAGTAAGCAGCACACCCATGTGCCGTCATCAAGCTTAGTGCCCTACAATGACCCAACCTTATTGTTCACTAACGCCGGCATGAACCAATTTAAAGACTGTTTCTTAGGTATCGATAAGCGAGACTACACCCGCGCTGTCACCTCACAAAAGTGTGTGCGTGCTGGGGGTAAACACAATGATCTAGATAACGTTGGTTATACCGCCCGTCACCATACTTTCTTTGAAATGCTTGGTAACTTCTCTTTTGGTGATTATTTCAAAAAATCAGCCATTGCTTATGCTTGGGAGTTTTTGACATCAAAAGACTGGTTGGCTTTAGATGCAGATAGACTGTATGTCACCATTTATGAGACCGATGATGAGGCCTTTGATATCTGGCACAAAGACATTGGCCTGCCTGCTGAACGCATTATCCGTATTGGGGATAACAAAGGCGCTCCTTACGCTTCAGATAACTTCTGGGCAATGGGTGATACAGGTCCTTGTGGTCCTTGTTCAGAGGTTTTCTATGACCACGGCGCCCATGTAGAAGGTGGCTTGCCAGGTACACCAGAAGAAGATGGCGACCGTTATATTGAAGTTTGGAACTGTGTTTTCATGCAGTTCAACCGTCAGCCAGATGGCACGATGGAGCCTTTACCTGCGCCAAGCGTAGATACCGGTATGGGGCTTGAGCGTATCAGTGCTATCTTGCAAGGCGTACACAGCAACTATGAAATTGACCTATTCGTCAACTTAATCAATAGTGCTGCTGATTTACTGGGCATCAAAAATGAAGGCCAGGCTTCTTTAAAAGTTATCGCTGACCACATCCGTGCCGTAAGCTTCTTAATTGCCGATGGTGTATTACCAAGTAACGAAGGCCGTGGCTATGTGTTGCGTCGTATCATTCGCCGTGCCGTAAGACATGGTAATAAATTAGGCGCTGAAGACAGCTTCTTCTATAAAATGGTTGCCCCATTAGTTAAAGAAATGGGCGAAGCTTATCCACAGTTGGTTGAAAAACAAGCTTTCATTGAATCAGCAATCGAAAAAGAAGAAGTTCAATTCGCAAAAACTTTAGCCCAAGGCTTACGTTTATTAGACAGCGAGTTGGTCTCTTTAAAATCAGGCGACGTTTTATCTGGGGAAGCCGCTTTCAAATTATATGACACCTATGGTTTCCCAGTAGATTTAACGGCTGACATTACCCGTGAGCGTGGCATCAGCATTGATGAGGCTGGCTTTGATGAGCAAATGAATATCCAGCGTCAACGTGCCCGTGATGCGGGTAAGTTTGATGTGGACTACTCAGCAGCCATTAAAGTTGATAGCCCCACTGAGTTCGTGGGTTATGAGAAATTAGATGAAACTCAAGTTAATATCATCGGCCTATACCAAGACGGTAAAGAAGTTGAGGAATTAAACGAGGGTGATGAGGGCGTTATCGTCCTAGATCGCACCCCTTTCTACGCGGAAGGTGGTGGTCAGGTTGGTGAAATGGGTGAAATTCGTACCAGCTCTGGCGTATTTAATGTAGAAGACACTAAGAAGTCTGGCCAAGCCATTATTCATCATGGTGTGGTCAATATGGGTAGTCTTAAAACCAAACAGACTGCAGATGCCCAAGTAATCTCTGCCATTCGTTCAGCCAGTGCCAGAAACCACTCTGCCACTCACTTATTACATGCTGCTTTACGCAAAGTATTGGGTGACAAAGTTTCACAAAAAGGCTCATTAGTCAGTAGCGAAGTTCTACGTTTTGACTTCTCTTATGACAATGCTGTGTCTCAAAAAGATTTAGCTGCCATCGAGCGCTTAGTGAATGAGCAAATCCAAGCCAACGTTGAAACCCAAATTGAGCACATGAACATCGATGATGCCATGGCCAAAGGCGCAGCAGCTTTATTTGGTGAAAAATACGGAGAAACCGTTCGCGTATTAACCATGGGCACCAATGAGATTGAAGATGGCATCGAGAAGCCCTTCTCTATCGAGCTTTGTGGTGGTTTGCACGTAAAACGCACCGGTGATATTGGTTTATTCAAAATCACTTCTGAATCAGGTATCGCCGCAGGGGTTCGCCGTATCGAAGCCTTAACCGGTATGGGTGCTCTACGCTATGTACAGCAAGCGGACAGCCAGTTAACTACCCTAGCCAATCAGCTAAAAGCCAAACGCCCAGAAGTGGCTGACCGTGTACAAACCATGGCAGACAAACAACGTGAGCTAGAAAAAGAGATTGAGCGTTTAAATCAAAAAATCGCTAGTGCTCAAGCTGCTACCTTAGTCGATAACGTACAAACAATCGCCGATAAAAAAGTGCTTATCGCTCAAGTTGCCGGTATTGATGGCAAAGCCATGCGTGGATTGGTTGACGATATGAAGTCAAAACTTCAAGACACCATCATTGTCTTAGTCGGCGAAAAAGGTGAGCAACTGGCTCTAGCTGCCTCTGTAAGTAAATCATTAACTGGCGACATCAAAGCCGGTGATATCATTCGCTACCTAGCCACTGAGCTTGGCGGAAAAGGTGGTGGTAAGCCAGATTATGCTCAAGGCGGCGCTCCAAACAGTGATAAGTTAGAAGCTGTTATGGCACAGCTACCTAATTGGTTAGAGGGTCAGTTAAGCCAGTAATTTAAGGGTCTAACGTTACTGTTTACGCTTTTTATTAGATAACTGTCTGTTCGATAATTGGGCCATCTCGTGTGGCTGGCCCAATTAAGACATTAAACAGGGTAAATATCGCATATTGCGATAAGTTTAGCTGTCTATAACTATTTACCATCATTAATTTTCCTGCTTTCTTTGATGGTAACGTTTTGTTGTGATATAAAGTACGTTTGTCTATATAGTTTTTTATGATTGAAGCAGGATATTAATTGCCTCACTCAGGATAATTTATCCCATTAAACTTGCAGACAAATTTAAATAAACCAAGGGATTACCGTTTTTTATTATTATTTTCTCTTACTGCTTATGCCGTAATGACCGTATATCAACAGCGTAGCTCATCTAGGCATAAGTTTGGGCGATAGTAGTAGAGATAATGGTGAAAACCAAACTTTCAATTCAAAGGGTTTCACATGGCATTGATTGTACAAAAGTATGGTGGTACGTCGATGGGCAGTATCGACCGTATCAAAAACGTTGCAAAGCGAATTAAGCGCTGGCATGACCATGGACATCAAGTAATTGTTGTCGTATCAGCCATGAGCGGTGAGACTAACCGATTAATCGACCTTGCCAATCAAATCAGCAGCACTCCAGATCCTCGTGAATATGACCAAATGGTCTCTACGGGTGAGCAAGTTTCTATCTCCTTATTATCTATGGCTATCAAAGAGCTCGGCATTGGCGCCCGCTCTTTTACCGGTGGCCAAGTCGCTATTCGTACCGATAATAAGCACAATAAAGCACGTATCGAAGCCATCGACTCTGAGAAAATTCAAGCACAGCTTGATGACGGTAATGTAGTTGTGGTTGCAGGCTTCCAAGGTGTTGACGCTGAAGGCAATATTACCACTTTAGGTCGTGGTGGCTCAGACACTACCGGTGTGGCTCTAGCAGCTGCTTTGGGCGCAGATGAATGTCAAATTTATACCGACGTTGACGGCGTATACACCACAGACCCACGCGTGACCGCTAAAGCCCGTAAGCTTGATAAAATTACTTTTGAAGAAATGTTAGAAATGGCCAGCTTAGGCTCGAAAGTATTACAAATTCGTGCCGTAGAGTTCGCTGGAAAATACCAAGTACCTTTAAGAGTTCTGTCTAGTTTTGATGAAGGTCAAGACGGCAGCTTTGATGAAGAATTTCGCCAAAATGTTGGCACACTGATTACAGTAGACGAAGGAGACGACATGGAACAGCCGGTCATTTCAGGTATCGCATTTAATAGAGACGAAGCAAAGATTGTGGTACGTGGTGTGCCTGATCATCCTGGCGTTGCCTCTTCAATTTTGACCCCTATTAGCGATTCTAATATCGAAATTGATATGATTTTACAAAACCTATCAGATCAAGGTTTAACAGATTTTAGCTTCACTGTGAATCGCCCTGATTTTGATAAAGCAGTGAATATTTTAGAAAGCATCAAGCAAGACATCGATGCCAAAGAAATTCATGGCAACACAGATGTGGTTAAAGTCTCTTTAGTCGGTGTGGGCATGCGCTCACATGCGGGTGTGGCAAGCAAAATGTTCCAAGTATTGGCTGAGAACAACATCAACATCCAAATGATTTCTACCAGTGAAATCAAAATCTCTGTATTGATTAAAGAGCAACATTTAGAAAAAGCGGTTAAGTCTTTACATACTGCCTTTGGTCTAGATCGTGCAGACGGTGAAAGCAAAGTAGCCGGCCTATAATATTTGGCTATTTAGCCAATTAAAAATTAGGTAATAAAAAGAGATCTAACTTCACATTAAATAGCTAGTATTTTGTAAGTAATCTCTGATAAGTTAAAAGAGTCCTCGGGCTCTTTTAACTTATATAAGGTTTCAAAACCGGTATAAGGCTTTAAAACCAGCTTCTGTGTTAAAAATAGTGAATATTAATGACACTGCTGCTATAAAGCCTTATAATGTTCTGTTCGAATATGGCCTATGCTGATGTATTTAAGAGAAAAACGAGCTCTTAGGGCAAATACATCATCAATAGCAATGCTATTTTGAACACTTTTATTCCCTTGAAAAGTTGGTTGTTGTTTCGCTACATTTTAAGCACTCAATACTTTAATTGAGTTGCTTTAAACTTAGCAAATGACTTCAAAATAGCGTTGGACGATCCAAGTCGCCTCTTTTAAGGGCAAACTTAATGGGCAGCGTTATGACTATTTCATCATTTGGCATTTGCCAGTTTTTTCAATTGCGACCTCTGTACACGACAAAAATGCTCAAAGTCTCAAAGGTCGTGGACTAGGAGACAAATAGCTTATTAGAACCTCAAACACACGTCGATTGCCAGCAAAGAAATACTCACGCAAACCATCAATCAAAACATCCAAACCAATAGCAAATAAACTTTGCTGG
>NZ_FUGD01000120.1 GCF_900162815.1 Psychrobacter pasteurii
TGTGCTGAGTGTGGCACATGGCATGATAGAGATATCAATGCTGCTAAGAACATCCTTGCGGTCGGGCTTGACCGTCTAGCTGTAGGAATCCCCTCGGTTTAGCGAGGGGAGGAAGTCAAGCCAAAGTCTTGGTAGATGGGCAACCTGTCTCATTAAAAAATCGAGCTATTTCTATTTGGAAAAAGCAGGGTGATGAGTACAAGTTCTTTGTGTATCAAGGCACGCCTTTTAGTGAGTGATTGCAGGAGATTTGATGCTTGCTTATTACTATACTGATTAATGCTAAAATAGTGACCCAAAAAGAGCCCCTTATTAAATAAAGCTGCGCACCTATAGTGTATAGCCTCAGGAAACCCAATGATTGTTTTTAGAAAGCCCAATGCCTTTAACGTGCTATTTGCTCTGCGCGGCTCTATTGTGCCGAGAATTTATCGTCAGGTATTGCTTATTACCTTAATAAGTACCCTAATTGCAGCAGTACAACACTGGGTTCCAAGCTCATTTTCATCCTATGGTGCGGCGCCTTTTACCCTTCTAGGTATTGCGTTATCGCTATTTCTTGGCTTTCGTAATAATGCCAGTTATCAGCGTTGGTGGGAGGCCAGAACCTTATTGGGGCAGCTGGTATACGAGTCTCGAAGTCTGACACGCCAAGTCACTTCGTTTATTGATGAAAAAGCTGTAGGCGCAAAAGAGACTCAGCGCCGTATGGTTTATCTCAACATTGCCTTTGCACATGCAATGAGGCATAGATTCCGTAATAGCTCGCCTTGGGCAGAGGTTGAGGCATATATAGCACCAGAGCATCATGAAAGTATGCGTCGAGCCGGCAATTTACCTGAATATATACTAAGATTGTTGGGGCAAGAGCTGGGTCATTGTCGACGAGAAGGCTTAACGTCTGATTTGATGATTCAAAATATGGATAATCGAGTGAGCTCATTAACTGTGGTGCTCTCTGCCTGCGAGCGTATTCACAATACCCCCTTGCCCTTTGCCTACACGCTGTTAGTACACCGCACGACCTATCTATATTGTTTCTTGTTGCCGTTTGGTCTGGCCACCTCATTAGGCTGGGTAACGCCTTTAGTGTGCGGCATTATTGCTTATACCTTCTTTGGTTTAGATGCCCTAAATGAAGAAATCACCGATCCTTTTGGTGAGGAGCCAAACCATCTGCCATTAACTACCATCACTCGGGCTATTGAAATTAATTTACTCGAAGCGTTGGGAGAGACTGATTTACCTCCACAGATTACGCCTGACAATGGCTATTTACCTTAATCAGAAGCTTGGTAAATTAGCTAGGCTATTTATAAGATAGGCTGTTTATAAACAGTAGCTAAAATAGTATTTGACCAAACCTGAATAAGGGGCTATGGTTCATAATGACTAGCCATAGATTTGGCGGTAAGCTGGGAGGAAGTCAAAAACTCATATTAATAGGGTTACAAACAGTAATCACAAATCTATCTAAATCTATGTATAATTGCTCACTATGAGTAAATTATCAAGCATAAAACAAGCAGCTAATCAGTTAGGCGTTTCTGTCTCAACTCTACGAAGATGGGATGAGACAGGTGTGCTTGTCGCCCAAAGAACACCCAAAGGCCATCGTAGGT
>NZ_FUGD01000123.1 GCF_900162815.1 Psychrobacter pasteurii
CTAAACTGTCAGTGAAACGACGCCGTATTAGGGCTTCTCAAAATCTTGATTATCGTGAGCAGGTTCTATTCGGGAGAGTTTTATAGTGCGATTGCCCTGTACCTCGTATGCCCAAGCTTGCAATGGTAAAGCGTTCTTTATGAGGCAAGTTCAATCCTGCTAATCCTATCCACCCTGCGAGGGGACGTACCAATAGCAGAATAATCAGACTCACAGCATAAACCTGCCAAGTCAGCTCTACGCCAGAGCTGAGTCCTTGACCCAGTGCCATCCCAAAGATAACCAACACCAATGACATCAATAAGCCTTCAGATTGCTCGGCAAAGTCATGTAACTCTTCATGATAATCATGCCGATGTTGGGTGCGCCTAAAGGCAAATGCTGCCACAAAGACTGCAATGAAGCCATAGCCATGGATAAATTCAGCCAGCCCATAAGCCAAAAGGGTAATGGCAATGATGACATAGCCTTGTGACAGAGCTGTCTCTTTGGTTCTGTTAGAAAAGACAATACGTCCAATAATTTTTCCGACAGCTACGCCAATAACTAAACCTGCTGCAATCCGCCAAACCACATCCATGGTAAACCAATCAAGTAGTAAGTTTGAGGTTATCTTATCGGTGGTGGTAAATTGTTCTGCAATCTTGATAGCAAGGTAAACAAAAGGGAAAGCAAGACCGTCATTAAGCCCCGCTTCTGAGGTTAATGAAAATCGAGGTAAATCTTCTCCCTCACCATTAGGCGGTCCCACTTGAACGCTTGAAGCCAGTACAGGGTCGGTCGGTGCCAGTACTGCGCCAAGTAGTAGGGCTGCGCCTAGGCTCAGACTAAATATATAATGACCCAATGCTGCCATAGCCACGATGCATAACGGCATGGTTATCAGCAACAAACGTATGGTGGGTCGCCATCTTTGATATTTTAAAGGGGTGTCGAGCTTAATACCTGCGCCAACCAATGATACTAAGACTACCAATTCACAGAGCTTTTCAACAAACGTGCCATTATCAATAGGACTTAAAAAAGGAAAGCTGGTCCATAAGTAGCCTATAGTCAGGCCTAATATAACCTGCAACATAGGTAAGGAGAGTGGTAGTCGCTTTAAAAAATAAGGGGCGAATCCTCCTAGTAAAAAGGCAAAGCCGCAAACTAATAAGAAATGGTTATAGTTTTCTATCATATTGATCCGATTGTTTTGGGAGGAGGGTTAATAATTTTTTCTCTGCACACGACAAAAAAAACAAAAAAGTCTGTTAAAGCAAAGGCATAATAGTAATTTTTAAGACGAATAGACCATGCCAAACTTTAACAGACTTAGTGAAACTTTAACCCAAAACCTGAGTATGAACAAGGCAAGAATCAATTGTTTGAGCCTAATGATAATAGCCC
>NZ_FUGD01000124.1 GCF_900162815.1 Psychrobacter pasteurii
ACCTTTAGATAGCGATAGCTATAGGGTTGATTTCAGTCCCTTCTTACCTGTCTGCCTTGTTTGCAAATACTTGATAGCAGATTTTTTAAAAGGTATCTAGCCAAGTGATTTACGTTTGGCATCAGGACGGTTGCTGCGCCAGCTAAGTTTGGCTTTTTTAAATTGTTTACGTGATTTAGCGTGTGTCTCATTGATAGCCTGTAAGGTCTGACTGTGTAATCCTAAATATTCACCACTTCCTTTGGTATACTCACTTAAATCATAAGCACTAAAAAACTTACCAGTACGGTTTAAATGCTCAAAGCAAAGTGCATTTATATAGTTCCACACGAAGTTCACTGAACCGCTTAGACGATTCAGCTCTTTTATGTGTTTGTCTTTAATGCGTAGCTTGAGTGTTTTCATATGCTTAGTATCGCAAGATTAATTTTAGCTTACAACCCTTTAAGTACTACTCACGACACTACATGTCGCCTTATATCCACCCCCTGAAGTGGGGTGGTTTTACGGCGATAGGTGATAACTCAATAAATTATAAACGGCTTTTGTGGCTTTGGGGGACTAAATTTAATGACCATGAAAAAAGACCGAAAGCTATCTGCCTCCGGTCTCCTCTCTAATATTTTTAATTAGATTATAAAGCTTCTTTGGTAGAAGGTAGGGTGTTTAGCGCACGCTCATCATACTCACACGCCATACGTAATGCACGAGCGAAAGCTTTGAAAGTACACTCGATCTGGTGGTGGCTGTTTTTGCCCTTTAAGTTGTCTAAGTGCACAGTCATCCAAGCATGGTTTACAAAACCAAAGAAGAACTCACTGAATAAATCCACGTCAAATGTGCCCACGTGTGAGCGCGTAAATGGAATATCCATGTGCAGGCCTGGGCGACCTGAGATATCTACCACAGCACGGGTTAACGACTCATCTAGTGGCGCATAGAAGTGACCATAACGGCGAATACCTTTTTTGTCACCCAACGCTTTGGCGAAAGCCTGACCAATGGTAATACCGGTATCTTCAACACTATGGTGATCATCAATATAAGTATCCCCATTACATTTAACATCTAAATCAAACAGACCATGGCGTTTGATTTGATCCAGCATATGGTCTAAAAACGGCACACCGGTATCAATAGTACCTTGACCGGTACCATCAAGGTTCACGGTAACACTAACTTGAGTCTCAGCAGTATTACGCTCAACGCTGGCGATACGATTTGGACGGTTGGCTGGATTTGAACTTATTTCAGTAGTCATGGCAGTAAGGCTCACTAATAATTGGCTGGTTAATAAAAAAACAATACCCTTTAACAGTTGCTAAATAGCAGTAAAAACAACACACTTAACCTGATAATAGCAAAGGTAATACTTTTAAGCCATATATGCCCCCTTTAAACCCAGATAGTTTGCTAAAATAAGGCTAATAATATAAGCCTTATTTTAGCCACAATCGTCACTTAACCTTTGGAATATTACCTATGCCATTAGAAGCCGTTGCTATTAATTCCTTTGATGCCCCTATTATGCGTGAGATCACTCATGACGGGGAGTTACGTGAGCGTATTGGTAAGCTTTATGCTGCTGAAAATGCCAATATAGGCGACCTGGAGGACAGTGAGGCTGTCCTAGCGCTGTTTGAGGCCGCTTTTAAACGGGGCAATCTGATGTATGTAGGCATGTTTAATGACAAGCCCATTGCGGTTATTGGCTGCTTTGATGATGGTCAGACCGACACCAAGCGTTTGCAATATTTAGCGATGCACCCTGAAAACGTCAATCGAGGCATCGACGCTAAATTTATTAAAATGGTATACGATAAAGAAATTAAAAAAGGCGTTCGTCAATTTATGCCGGTTGACGAGCAAGTTCATAGAATTATGAGTGAATATGAATTAATTCGGTTAAAATAGGCCTTAATTCTGAATATCTGACCTTTTTTGCATATTATTTCAACTATTTTGATTTATTTTCAAAAAAAGGGTTGACAGGTCATCGAATATTTAGTTTAATAGCGACCTCATAAAGACGGCTCGATAGCTCAGTTGGTAGAGCAAAGGATTGAAAATCCTTGTGTCGGCAGTTCGATTCTGCCTCGAGCCACCATCTTTATAACGAATTCCAAAAAAACCTCAAACTAACCGTTTGGGGTTTTTTTATGTCTGTTGATTTTTGATTGAGACTCACTTTAACATTCGCTGTTTTAACCCATACTCTTAATTGGCTAATTAGCACTTTTAGTTAATACACGAGCCATCTCTTAATTGATTCGCCTTTGATAAACACTCCCTTTGTCGATATCCCTGAAACACCCTCTATCTAGCCATTTCTCAACTATTAGGTTACAGAGTCAATATTTACTGCTGGCTTTTGACAGCTATACTGTTTTAAGAGCTATCCTGTTTTTATCGCACATCTGGTGGGTCGATTTGGCTATGCGTGAATTTGATTACGACTTAGACTACAAAAACCTGAACTTGCGTGAGCACCCCGAGCTGTATCGGGTGGGCCGTGGCGAACAGGGCGTGCTGCTGGTTGAGCCTTATAAATCCGAGATCCTACCGCATTGGCGCTTTGCCACGCCTGACGTCGCTACCGAGAGCAGCGATAAAATTTATCAGATGTTTTTAGATTACTTAGACAATAACGATTTCGTCGGTGCTGATATGGCTCGCAAGTTTTTGCAGATGGGCTATACCCGAGCTCGGCGCTATGCTAATCACAAAGGCGGCAAGAAATACAAAGGCCCTGTACCTGAGGATAAAAAAGGCCAAAGCGGTGCGCATGGTCGAGAAGAGCTGCCTCGCGATGAAGAAGATCCAATCAAAGCGGAGTCGGCCAGAATATTTAAAGAAAAATGGGATTTGTGCCGAGCCAATGAGATTTATCTAAAAATGAAAAAAGCACATCGCGAAAAATACAAAGACGTTGATTGATTGAACGGCAAATTACACCCTTTTAGTTTTATGAGAATCTTATGACTGCTGTAAAAAAAGAACTGCTTATTTTTGATTTCGATGGCACCTTGATTGATAGCGTGCCGGATTTGGCGCAAGCGACCAATGACATGCTGACCACTTTAGAAAAAGCCCCCTATCCTATCGATACCATTCGTAACTGGGTGGGTAATGGGTCACGTATGTTAGTAGAACGTGCTCTGGTTGGCTCTGTAGAGGTCACAGAGGACCAATTAACCCAAGATGAAGCTGACCATGCTGAAAAGGTGTTCTTCGACGCCTACGCCAAAATAAGCGGTAAAAATACCGTTGCCTACCCCAATGTGGATGAAGGCTTAAAAAAATTAAAGCAAGCCGGCTTTACCCTAGCCTTGGTCACCAACAAACCTATGCAGTTTGTGCCTAAAATTCTAGAGTCCTTTGGCTGGAGTGAGCTGTTTACCGAGGTACTTGGCGGAGACAGCTTACCGGTCAAAAAACCAGACCCTGAGCCACTTCGCTATGTTTGTCGCACTTTACAGATTGCACCCGAGCATGCAGTGATGATTGGCGACTCTAAAAACGATATTTTAGCCGGTCAAAACGCTAATATTGACACACTAGGCCTATCTTACGGTTATAATTACGGCCAAGACATTCGTGAGCTCAATCCAACTCAAGCTTTTGATGATTTTCAAAGCCTTATAGACTGGATTATGACTCAGTATCAATAATCCCAAATAGCGAATCATAATCCAAATAGCCCACTAGCTCTAAGACGACTACTCAACCCTATTAACCGTTAAGGCAACACCATGACCCACACCCCTCCTGCTGACTTACTAGAAAAATCCAAACACTGGCGAGAAGACATTGCGTTTACTCAAGATGTACTGGGAGCCCCAATGCATTTCACCACTACTTGGGGCATCTTCTCTCCTGAGAAGCTGGATGCTGGCAGCTTGATGCTACTTGATCACGTTGATTTTCAAGTGGATGATGACTCTATTGATCTAGGGTGTGGTTATGGGGTGCTGGGCATGACTGCAGCTAGAGAATGCCCTCAAGGCCAACACACCTTGATTGATAAAGACTTCATGGCAGTTGAATATGCCCGTCGTAACTGTGAGAAAAACGGACTAACCAACGTCGATGTGCATTTGTCTAACGGTTTTAATCATGTGGATCCGAACAAAGACTTCAGCCTAGTGATGTCTAACCTGCCGGCCAAAGTGGGCAAAGAACAGCATTATCTATACCTACTGGATGCTTATAGCAAAATGCGTACCGGTGGCCGCTTCTATGTAGTGACTATCAATGGTCTTCGCCAGTTTATGAAACGTGCTTTCACCGAAGTCTTTGGTAATGCCGATAAAGTAAAACAAGGCAAAACTTACACCATTACCCGCGCGATTAAAGAATAAAAGAACAATAGTAGTAGCTAGCTTCAATGAGAAAAGCCCCAACTCAATAAGTCGGGGCTTTTTTGTTGGTACATTTTTTATCACCGGTCGCCGTAAAACCACCCACTTCAGGGGGTGGATATAAGGCGACACACACTGTCGTAAGAAGTCGTTAAAGGGTTGTAAGTCAAAATTAAACTTGCCATACTAAAGATATGAAAACCCTCAAGCTACGCATTAAAGACAAACACATAAAAGAGCTGAATCAGCTAAGCGGTTCGGTAAACTTCGTGTGGAACTATGTTAATGCGTTAAGTTTTGAGCATCTAAAACGTACCGGTAAGTTTTTTAGTGCTTATGATTTAAGCCAATACACCAAAGGTAGCGGTGAGTATTTAGGATTACACAGTCAAACACTGCAAGCCATCAATGAAACTCACGCCAAGGCCCGAAAACAATTTAAAAAAGCCAAACTTAACTGGCGTACCAATCGTCCTGATGCCAAACTTAAATCATTGGGATGGATACCTTTTAAAAAATCTGCTATCAAGTATTTGCAAACAAGGCAGACAGGTAAGAAGGCACTGAAATCAACCCTACAGCTATCGCTATCTAAAGGT
>NZ_FUGD01000125.1 GCF_900162815.1 Psychrobacter pasteurii
CAAGAGACGTCCGTCAATGGTGCAGATATTAGTCAGTGGTATTATTGGCGTTGGCAAATAGAATCTTATTTTAAACTGCTTAAAAGTGCAGGACTTCAGCTAGAGTCCTGGTTACAGCAAAGTGGAGACGCTTATTTTAAGCGGTTGTTAATTGCCTCTCAGGCTTGTACGCTCGTGTGGCGTATTATGCAAGCATCTGATAAACAGTCACAAGAGTTTGCTTTGTTTTTAGTGCGCCTCTCAGGGCGACAAATGAAACGCAGCAAACCAATAACCGCACCTGCTGTGATGGCAGGATTGTTCCAGTGGCTTAATTTTACCGAACTGGTAAATCATTATCCCCCTGACAAACTGCGTGAATTCGCTGATGCCGCTAGTAAATTTGTGTAGATACCTATGCCCTGAAGTGGGTGGTTTTACGGCGACCGGTGATAAAAAAGGTCAGCATTTAGCTGGCCTTTTTTCTTATTTGGATTTTGCCCTTTCAACTACATTGCATGCTATTATTTTTACAAATATTTTTCTAAAGCAACAAAACATAAGAATATACAGAATTGATTAGGGTATATAATCAATCCCTAGCTCAGAAGTTGCATTTGTAGGCTAAAAATCCAATTTAAGGTAAACTAGGGCAAAATTATTTTAATAGACTTCGTATGCCAATTTTTTCTTCTTTAAAACACAGTATTTTTCTGCGCATATATGCAGGACTGCTCTTGATCTGTCTGTTTGTGGCACTTTTTGCCCAATTACTGGTAGACACGATCAATAAAGAGCGCGTTCAAGCTTATCGTGAAAACGTGGCTACGGGCGCTCTGTACTTAGTGAGTTCTGGGCTGCAACAACAATCCTCAGAAACTCAGCGTGAATACTGGCTAAATGATATCAGTCAGTTATTTGGTAATAGTTTTAGCATTCAGCCCGAAGAAAAAATTGATTTTAAAGCCAGTGAGCTAAAGCGATTAGAAGAAAATAAAACCGTTGTTCGTTATGTCGCGCAGCCAGCTTATGCGGATATCTTTCACCCGATTGAGGGAGAAGATAACGTTATAACGGTACGCATTAGCAAAGTTACTGAGCAGCAGCTTCGAGCCATGGCGGTGTTACTGCTGAATGACTTGTCCTACTACAAGGATTTGTCTTCAAAAAGACAGCGTCTTGATGATATTTCTAAGCAGTTTGCTTTCCCGCTGAGTATTGAGAAAATCGTTGATTTAGAGCTAGATGATGATCAACTTCGTCGTTTAGACCGTAATGAAGTGGTCATGCTGTTTCGAGACAGTACCCGCTCTGATGACTCCTCAATTAAGATTATTGCCCCTTCTGAATTAGAAAATATGGCGGTGGTCATTGGACCTGTTGGTCTGTTTAAATGGTTTCCTTTCAACCTGATTATCAGTGTGGTGCTGATTAGTATGTTCCTAATCAGCTTGGGAGTTTATGCTTTGATTTTCCCATTAGAGCGTAAGCTGCAACTGATTCAATCGGGCGTAAATGAAGTAGGTGATGGTAATCTAGACACCCGAGTACAGGTTGTGGGTCAAGATGAAATTGCCCGTTTGGCAGCGACTTTTAACGCTATGACCGAGCACATTAAGCGTCTTATTGAATCGCAGCGTGAGTTGACCCGTGCAGTATCGCATGAGCTGCGTACACCGGTGGCTCGTATTCGTTTTGCGGTTGATATGCTGGCAGACACAGATGATCAAGAATCTCGAGAGATGCAGCGTGACTATATTGATGAAGATATTGAGTCACTAAATGGTCTGATTGATGAGATTTTAACTTACGCTAAGCTAGAGGAAGGCTCACCCAAATTAGATCTTGAGCCCGTTAGTCTAAAAGAATTGGTCGATCAAATTGTGCGTGAGACCAATGCTCTAGGTAAGCCTATTGAAGTGGTTGGTATTTCCCCTTCATCGAAAGTAACGGCCGTGGCGGATAGACGTTATCTACACCGCGTGTTACAGAACTTGGCCGGTAACGCCCTACGTTATGCTGACTCAAAAATTATCATCAGTGCCGGAGTGCGAAAAGGTGAGGCTTACGTCAGTGTAGAAGATGATGGTCAGGGTATCCCTGAAGAAGATAGAGATAAGGTATTCGTGCCCTTTGCGCGTCTTGATAATAGCCGTACTCGTGCTTCAGGGGGTTATGGGCTAGGATTGTCTATTGTTTCAAGGATTGCTTTCTGGTTTAACGGAAAAATGTCAGTTGATGAAAGTCCAAAACTGGGCGGTGCTCGCTTCACTATGCGGTGGCCGATTAAGCCTTTGACTCAAACCATTTCAGCCGATCAATTGACTCAAGAAAAAGGTGCTCGCAAACTTATCGAAAGCGATGACTAGCAGATAGCCAGAATGCGTGCTGAGTTTATAATAGAAAAAGCCCAAGGCCATATGGCCCTGGGCTTTTTTGTGGGAGTTGGTTTTAGAGTAATTGGCTACTGGTTTAAGGCTCTATTTAAAAGCTTAAAGTTACTGTTCTGCTTTATTGGGCTTATTCTCTACGTCGTTATTCTCTTCTTTTTCTTTGCCAGGATGAGATTGTGACACTAAGGGGATACGCACACAGACTTGTAGCCCGCCTTCAGGGTGGTTGATGGCTTCAACCGTACCATGGTGTAGCCCAGTAATGCGCTGTACGATGGCTAGGCCAAGTCCACTACCTTGGGTGGTGCGAGCAGATTCTCCACGCTCAAAAGGCTGCATAATGCGTTCTAAATGGTCATTGGCTACCCCAGGGCCGCAGTCACGGACACAGATAATCAATTGCTCTTTGGCCTTACGCACCATGCCAGGTGTAGATACCGAAGTTTCATCATTAGGATCGACTTCTTGTGAGTTGAACGTTGGCGTGATGGTAGCCGTTAGATAAATAGGGGGCTTACCGTAACGCTGAGCGTTGACAATTAGGTTCACAATCAGCCGTTTAATAGACAAAGGGCGGACCGCAACTTCTCGTAGCCCATCGGTTTGATAGATGAACTCTAAGGGGGCAAACTGCACCATGACTTCACGAAATATATTGTCTAAGTTGGTCAAGCTAACCGCTTCATCTGAGCCATCTTTCATGAATGAGATAAACTGCTCCAAAATTGCATCCATATCTTCGATGTCATAGATTAGCCCTTCACGGAAGAACTCATCAGGCAGCATTTCTGCAGTTAAGCGCATACGGGTTAGGGGAGTGCGCAAGTCATGAGAAATACCAGCAAGCATAATGGTACGCTCTTTTTGGGCTTGGCTGAGTGTACTAAACAAGCGATTGAAAGCCATGTTCACACGGCGAATTTCAGCACTACCCGAGTTAGTAGGTAGAGTAGTGGCCGTGCCCAGACGGATATAGTTTGTAGCCGCTTGTTGTAGCTTACGTAAAGGACGGTTTAACTGTCGCACCAACAGTAGTATAGTTAGTAGGGTGAATAGGGGAATACCCAATAAGAAGAAAACCAGTGAACTTGGGCTATATTGTGCATAAAATATAACAGGTTCACGTATCCAAAACTCTGGGGATGCTGTATCCTGAACCCAGAGCTGTGGTGTCGGTTTAAACTTAAAGTAGACCACACTTTCACGGCCGAGCTGCTGGCTGATTTCTTGCTGAATAACATCGGTAAAGAAGCCAACCACAGCTTTATCTGAAACATCAGGAAACTGGCTAGGGTCTTCTACGACCTCAATGTGATTATTAGCAAGAACCCACTGTCTAACCTCTTCGTTCTCCATCCAGTGCTCTCGAGTTGCTGTGACTAACTTAAGCTCTGTGGTCAGGTAACGAGCATGGTTTTTTAACTCAGGCAAGTACAAACTTCGCCAAAAAAACCAGATCGATACCACGACACTAACCATGACCATCAGCATCACGGCAAGCGTCGTCTGCCAAGTGTTTGAGTACGGTTTTAAACCGAACTGGGAGAAGAAAGAACGTGAAGAGGCTTTGTTCATGGGGACATCGCTTATAATTTAATGAGGGTTACAGTTTTAATTAAGTAAAAGGTTTCCAAGTCATTAGTATTCTGATATAATTATGCCCTTTTTGGTATACCTACGGAAGAGAGAACTCAAATGGTTGTTATTCGTTTAGCACGGGGCGGTGCCAAAAAACGCCCATTCTATCAAGTTGTTGTAGCAGATCAGCGTCGTTCACGCGATGGCCGTTACATCGAAAATCTAGGCTTTTATAACCCACTAGCACAAGGTCAGGAAACTGAACTTCGTCTAGATATGGATGCTTATAATGCTTGGATCGCAAAAGGTGCACAGCCTTCAGAGCGCGTTAAAGCATTAGCTAAAGGTTATAAGCCTGCAACTGAAGAAGTAACTGCTTAAGACATAATTTGTTTTGCAATGGGATAGTATCTCATTGCACTGCAGTTTTGAGTAATTGTTTTTTTATTAATTGTGGCTGAGCAAGTCTTATGACAACACCAAACGCTGACAGTCTTATGAAAATAGGACAGCTAAAAAAACCATACGGCATTAAAGGCTGGTTATGGGTTTTTAGCGAAACTGAGGAACGAGAAGCTATCTTTAGTTACTCCCCTTGGTGGATGAAGACGGCGACAGGGTTTAAACCACTGACCGTTACAGACTGGCGTAAGCAAGGGTCTGGTATTGTGGCTCAATTTGAGCAAGTGCCTGATCGTAACGTTGCTGAAACTATGAATGGCGTTAGTATTTGGATTGACAAAGACAGCTTACCTGAGACTGAAGAAGACGAGTACTACTGGTCTGATTTGGTTGGCTTAAGTGTTATTAATAAGCAGCAGGAATGTCTTGGTACAATCAAAGAGCTGTTTGAAACCGGTGCACACCCGATCATGAAGGTAGTGCCTAGTAAAGACAGTATCGATGATGAGCCACGTATGATTCCTTGGCACAAGCAAACTGTCGATGTGGTCGATTTGGCTGCTGGACAGATGATTGTAGATTGGGAGCGTGACTTTTAATTACCGACTTTTAGCTTGAGACACCTTAAGCTTTGCAGTTAGGAATTAAGGTTAGCGTTTTTATTTTAAATCAACTGTCATTATTTTGGCGTTAATTGGGAGGTGACCTAATGTATTTTGCAGTCATCACCATTCTGCCTGAGATGTTTACCGCTATTAGCGAGTTTGGCATTACTGGTAGAGCCGTTCAAAATAAGCAAGTTACTATCGAGTGCATAAATCCTCGTGATTTTACGACAGATAATTATCGCCGTATAGATGAGCGCCCCTTTGGTGGTGGTCCCGGTATGGTGATGATGGCAGAACCTTTGGCCAAAGCCATTGAATATGCCAAGTCGCAAGCCAGTCAATATGGCTGTGCCACAGATGCAGCACATTGCCCAGTGATTTATATGTCTCCGCAAGGCGACAGTTTAAATGAAACAGCGGTAGTGGCATTACGTCAATATGACGCGATGATCTTGCTATGTGGTCGTTATGAAGGCATTGATGAGCGACTATTGCAGCGTTACGTTGATATGGAGATCTCAATAGGAGATTTTGTATTGACCGGCGGTGAGCTACCCGCGATGGTATTGATGGACAGTGTGATTCGTAGATTGCCCGATGTGATGGGTGACGCACAATCCGCTGAGCAAGACTCCTTTGTTGAAGGCTTGCTAGATTGTCCACACTACACCAAGCCTCATGAATTTGAAGGTTTGGCTGTGCCAGAAGTCCTACTTTCTGGTCACCATGCCAATATCGCAAAGTGGCGTTTTGTGCAACAAGTTAAGCGTACTCAACAAAGACGTCCTGACTTGTGGCAAAAATTTACCCCAAACGCAGAGCAGGCCCGCTTGCTCAAAAAAGTTAAAGACGAAATAAAGTAGACAGGGGATAGACCTGACAGCGCTTTATTGATCGTTAACTTTATTATTTTATTGATATCAGATTCAAACTAATGTTCTTTATTGCAGTGGCCAAAAGTCACCTTAAGACCATTAGTGCTATTGGTTCAATATCGATAGCAGTCAAAACCGATTTCTTATTCCTGTTTCTCCTTTAAGCTCTTTATTGAGTGCAAGGGGTTATTATTATAAACGGGTGGTATGCGACTTATAGCCTATGCCGTCCCATGTGAGGAGCAATCTCATGAGTAATGTACATCCATTAGTACAAGCAGTTGAAAATTCACAACTACTTGAGCGTCCTAACTTCTCTGCTGGTGATACTGTAGTAGTTCAAGTTAAAGTACGTGAAGGCGAGCGTGAGCGTTTACAGGCTTTTGAAGGCGTTGTAATCGCTAAGCGTAACCGTGGTCTTAACTCTGCATTTACCGTTCGTAAAATTTCAAGCGGTATCGGTGTTGAGCGTGCTTTTCAGTTACATTCACCAATTATTCATAGCATCGAAGTGAAACGTCGTGGTGCCGTACGTCGTGCGAAACTATACTACTTACGTGAGCGTTCTGGTAAATCTGCACGTATTCGTGAAAAGTTATCTTTACGCCGTGAAGGTGTTCAGAGCAAAACTGACGCGGGCGTTCCAGAAGCAGCAGATAAATAAAAACTGCACCAGACATCTAAGCTTAGCCTAATACTAGGCAAAAGTATTAATTAGTTGTATACCAAAAAGAGCTGGTAACTCAACCGTTATCAGGAAAAGCCCTCAATCCGCAAGGATTGGGGGCTTTTCGCTTTCTATAATAAACTATATTTAAAGAAATCAGTGAGTTAGCCTGAAAATGTGCTCGTATTATTTTTCTAGTTAGACTACAATACTTAACCACACTTACTGCTGCCCTGTAGTTTTATTAATCAGTCCTTTAGCCAGGGAAGATTTATTGTATAAGGAGATACTATGAGTAATGACTCATTGCCAAATTCTGGGGGGGCTTCCCAAGAGCAAGATATTGCTTTATCAGGAACCTATGAGCAGCTGCACAAGCCAAGCTCTAGTTTTGCCAGTCGTGATGACTATCTAAATCATGAACTGCAAATCATGCAACCTAAGCGCTGGAAACCAAACCTCCCTTTCCGTGATTACCGTTTTGAATATGAAGACACTATCCCAGCTTTAGCGGCCACCATTGGTAAGGTCGTTATGGTCGGGGCTATTGCTGCGACTTTCGCTGGTGCTTTAGGGTTAGATGATGCGTTTATTTTAGAGAACGTACGCTATGAGCTGTTGATTGTTGCTTTCTTCGTTATGCTATTCTCCGGCTTCTTACTGCCAACAGCTAACTTAGCAGGTACTCATGGTCCCTTGATTCCACTTATTCCGATTGTGGTTTTAGCCGGTGGTCACCCTATGGCTTTTGGTCTACTAATTGGTTTGTTTGGAATGTTATTGGCCATTAGTAAAGGGGGGAGTTTGCTGGCAGAGCTGACCAGTAAGGGGGTCTGTGGCGGTCTACTGCTCTACCTGGGCTTTATTGGAACTACCTCGCAAGTCGGCAAGCTATTAAGCTGGTCACAAGATATCAATATGCCACACATTGCCTTTGTGGTGATCTTAACTACCATTATCTTATACGCTGTGCTTGAGAACTATAATAAGCGTTGGCTTGCGGTTCCTTTAAGCTGCTTATTGGGCGGCGGTGTTGCTTTTTTACTAGGCGCACCTTTTGCGTTCGAGACTGGGCCAGGCTTGCCACACATGAGTCCTATGTATTGGTGGGGTGAAGACACGGGTTGGATGTTAGGTCTGCCGAATTTAGAAAGCTTTATGGTCGTACTGCCATTTGCAGTATTGGCTGTGGCTATGTGGTCGCCTGACTTCTTAGGGCATCAGGTTTTCCAAAGAATCAGTTATCCAAAACGCACTGATAAAGTGATTATGGATATTGACGATACTATGGCCAGTGCTTCGGTACGCCAGGTAGTGGGCTCAGTCTTGGGCGGTGCCAACTTTACCTCGTCGTGGGGTACTTATATCGTTCCTGCCGCTATTGCCAAGCGTCCTATCCCAGCAGGTGCGGTGATAACTGCGCTACTATGTGTGATTGCTGCAGTATGGGGCTATCCTATGGACTTAGCCATTTGGGAGCCTGTGATGTGTGTGGCGCTAATCGTGGGGGTATTTATTCCGCTACTTGAAGCCGGTATGGAAATGACTCGTGAAGGTAAAACTACACAATCAGCTGCCATCGTAGTATTCGCCTCAGCTTTGGTTAACCCAGCCTTTGGTTGGTCGTTGACTATGTTGTTAGATAACTTAGGTCTGATTGGTTCAAAAGAGCGTAGTGCGGCGTTAACCAAAATGAGCCGCTGGATTATTCCAGCCTTCATGTTTGTGCTATTAACCGTGGTTATGGCGATGGTAGGTATGTTGCCAGGTATTCCAGCGTTAATGCCAAGCTTTAGACACTAGAAGTCTAATAACAGAACGATGATATTTAGATTAAGAAGCTGGCTGTATGCCAGCTTTTTTTATGTCTAATTTTTTTAAGTTTTCTGAATACGTTTTAGCTTTTTGAATACAACCGTGTGTTAAACCATGGTTTTGATTGGTATGGTTTTTGATTGGATAGTGACCGTGTACAATACGCGGAAATCATAATTGTAAAAATGGGATAAATGATGAGAAAAATACTAGCAATAGCCCTGATTGTTTTTGGGATAGCGGCGATTATTGGCGGGGTTGTTATGCTCTATAGTCTAAAAGGGGGTGGCGATGAAAAAGTACGCTATCTACCGCCGTCTGTTGAGGAAGCTACAAAGGCAGTTATCTAGTGTCAGTTGCTGTTTAGGCAGCCTACAAAAGCGGCAACAACCGTGCTTGTAATAGTGGCTATGTCGCCCCATTAATAAAGATATAGTCCTATATTTTTTTATTTGGTAAACCATGGTGAATAAGTCTGCATCAGTGACGACTGATGATAAACAAGCGCGTCTAAAGCATCTCATTAAGCGTATGCCCAATTTACCTGGCGTGTATAAAATGCTGGGTAAAAATGGGGATATCTTGTATGTGGGTAAAGCAAAATCGCTAAAGAATCGGGTCAACAGCTATTTTGCTAAGACCATTGATCACCCAAAAACTCGGGCGTTGGTTTCTCGTATTCATAATATTGAGACCATTATTACCCGAAGTGAGACTGAAGCTCTTCTGCTAGAACAAAACCTGATTAAAGAACATCGTCCGCCTTATAACGTCTTGCTACGTGATGATAAGTCGTATTTGTATGTCTTCATTTCAGCCGATCAGCCTTATCCGAGATTGGCGTATGGACGCGGTAAAGCCAAACATCAAAAAGGCAAATTCTTTGGCCCTTTTCCTTCGGCGCATGCGGCCAAAGAGACTTTAACTTTGATGCAAAAGATGTTTCAGATGCGTCAGTGCACCAACACCTTCTTTCGTCAACGTAAGCGCCCGTGTCTGGAATATCAGATTAAGCGCTGCCGAGCACCCTGTGTGGGCTTGGTATCGCCTGAAGAGTATGCTGAAGATGTACAAAATACCATTCGCTTTTTAAAAGGCGACTCAAGTGATATTCACTCCGCTTTAATCGATAAGATGGAAGCGGCGGCTGAAGACTTGGCCTTTGAAAAAGCGGCTTTTTATCGTGACCAGCTGTCTATGCTGCGTGAGGTACAGTCACGCCAAGCGGTTTATACCGTTCAGGGTGAGGCCGATGTTATCTCTATTGCCAGTCAAGCAGGGATGACCTGTGTGAATGTATTGACCGTGCGTGGTGGTCGGGTGTTGGGTGGCAAAAACTATTTCCCTGATGTCGATAGCAGTGAACCTATCAGCAATAATTTGTCCGCCTTTATCACTTCATTTTATTTTCAGGTTACGGATGATTTACCACCAGAGATTATCATTAGCCACGAATTACCTGACCAGCAGGCACTACAAGAAGCACTAAGCACTCACTTTGAGAGTAAGACAGTCATTAAGACCAATGTGCGTGAGCATCGGGCTGAGTGGCTCGACTTGGCGAAACTAAATGCCAATAATGCCCTGAAGACTAAGCTTGGTGATTATCTAGAGTTGCACGCACGCTTTGGGGCCTTAAAAGAAGTGCTTAAGCCGGTTACCCAGACCAATATCGATAAAATTGAGTGTTTTGATATCTCGCATACTATGGGTGAAGCTACCATTGCCAGTTGTGTGGTGTTTGACCAGGGTGGTGCCCGTAAGCGAGATTATCGTCAATATGCCATTCACGGCGTACAAGACGGTGATGATTATGCGGCCATGGCTCAGGCGTTAACCCGTCGCTATAAGAAGCATCCCTTGCCAGATATCTTATTAATTGATGGCGGTAAGGGTCAGTTAAATATGGCCAAAAATGTGCTCACCGAGCTAGGTATCTTAAATGAAACCTTGCTGATTGGGGTTGCAAAAGGGGAGGGGCGTAAGGCTGGGCTTGAAGTATTGCACTTTATTGATAATGAGCCTTTAGATCTGCCCATGGACTCCAAAGCGCTGCATTTAATCATGAATATCCGTGATGAGGCGCACCGCTTTGCCATTACTGCCCACCGTAAGAAGCGTGATAAACGCCGCTCCTCTTCAGTATTAGAGGCCATTCCTGGGCTAGGGGAGAAGCGTCGTCGTGATTTATTAAACCATTTTGGGGGCTTGCAGCAGCTGTTAGGTGCTTCGCAGCAAGAGCTTGAAGGGGTAAAGGGTATTGGTAAAGTGATGGCCAATACCATTTATAAAGTGTTGCATGAGTAGCTTTTAACTATCTAATAGCTTATATATTTGCTACTCATGGCGAGATTACGGACTACTTGTTGTTTAGGCGGTTGACCATTTGCTCACGTAACCAAGACTTTAAGTCTTCTGACATATTGGCCAATTGCTCGCTAAGATAGTCGTCGATTCGGTTTTCAAGCTCTTTAATAAAGTCCGCATCAAGCTCAGCCTGTGGTGCGGTATTATCGAAAGCAAATGACGCTGGGGCCGAGATATCTGTTTCAGCTGTCTCAGTACTGGTCACAGCAGTAGGTTGTGATTCTAAGGTCTCTGTATCAGTGTCAGCCGCTTCCACTTCGGTAGCTTCTTCTTGTGATTCTAAGGTTTCGATTTCTGAAGATTCGGTAGTGGAAGCTTCTTCAACATCAGTCTCAATACTGCTATCTACTAGCTCACTATCTGCCTGTTGTTCTTCGGCTTGCTGCTGCTCTAAAGTTTGTTGCTCTTCATTTAACAGACGTTCAGCCTCTAGCGCTTCAAACTCAGCTCTTTCTGCCTCTAAGCGCTCAGCTTCCAATCTTTCCGCTTCAAGACGGGCTGCCTCTTTTTCAGCAGCCACTTCGGAATTAATGGCATCGATATGCGAATGCAAATCGGGTACCGTAAACTCGAAACTTTCTAAATCGGTGTCTGCATCAAGCAGCAGCATGATGTCTTCAAACTCTTGTAGCAAAGCGTCTTTAACCGCTTGTGGTGCATTGCTCCAGCGATGAGAGAATTGGTGTGAGAATGCAACTTGTGCCATATTAATTTGTCTCCATCAGAGTTTGAAAAGTTAAATGATAGTAGTTATGCAGTAAGCCGAGTTAGTCTGACCAACGTGAGAAGATTAACGAGCCGTTAGTGCCGCCAAAGCCAAAGCTATTGGACATAGAGTAGTTAAGATTGCTCACTGAGCGGGCTTCATTGGCCACATAATCTAGGTGACAGTTCTCATCTACATTGTCTAAGTTGATGGTGGGCGGAACGGTCTGATCTAGTAAAGCCTGAATACTAAAGATGGCTTCGATTGCCCCTGCAGCTCCTAAAAGATGTCCCGTCATTGATTTGGTAGAGCTCACTAATAGGCTGTCTTTACAGTCTTCAAAGATACCTTCAATAGCTTTGGACTCTGCCACATCTCCAGCCGGAGTACTCGTACCATGGGCGTTGATATAGCCAATTTCACAAGGGTCAATCCCTGCGTCTTTAATGGCCATAACCATCGCTCTGGCTGCGCCTTCACCATTGGTTGGTGGCGCCGTAATATGGTGAGCATCGTCACTCATACCAAAGCCTGCCAACTCGGCTAAGATAGTCGCGCCTCGTGCCTTAGCGTGGGCTAGGCTTTCTAGTACCAATACCCCCGAGCCATCGCCAAGCACGAAACCATCACGGTCTTTATCAAAAGGGCGGCTGGCACGAGTAGGGTCGTCATTACGAGTAGATAAGGCGCCCATAGCGGCAAATCCGGCCATACCTAGAGGGCTAGAGCCTTTTTCACTACCACCCGCTAACATGACATCACAGTCGCCATACGCGATTAAGCGAGCCGCTAGTCCAATGGCGTGAGCCGCAGAAGTACATGCTGTTGCAGTCGCTAAGTTGGGACCGCGTAAGTTATGCTTGATGGCCACCATACCGGCTGCCATATTAATAATTGAGCCTGGTAGCGCAAAAGGAGAGACACGGCGTGTCCCTTGATTGGTTAAGGCATCGCGGTTGTCTTCTAACGTTTGTAGACCGCCAATTCCGGCACCAATGATAACCCCGAAGCGATCAGAGTCAACGTTTTGTACAGGAGCCATCTCTGCAGAGACTTCTTCAATGAAGCCGGCTTGTTTTAGGGCCATACTGGCAGCGGCTACCCCATAATGAATAAACACATCATAGCGACGAGCTTCTTTAGCCGCCATAAACTGACTGGCATCAAAGCCTTCCACAGTGCCTGCAAATTGAGCACGGTAGCTTGAAGCATCAAAGTGAGTGATGGGCTTAATCCCACTTTCGCCTTTGATTAAGCGTTGCCAAGTGGTGTCTAAGTCTAAGCCAAGCGGCGTTACTGCTCCCATACCTGTAATCACCACACGCTGATGATCTGGGCGCTCGAAGTGAGCAGGCTTACTGCCCACTGAAGGGCTGTCTAAATTTTGAGTTGTATTTGTAGTAGGCTGACTCATTATGTTATTGCCTTATTCCTTAGCCGGTCCTTGTTGCTAAGCGAGACTTGAAAGGGTCATCAAGCTGCTAATTATACTCACTAAGATTCGCCATAAACTTTTAGTTTAGCGGCAAATGCACATTGCTTCATACGAGCTGACTGTATCACTGCATCGCGCTCACCAAACAGGCGTGAAAGTTTGGCATCTCGGGCATTGTTGTTTGTGCTTTTGCCAACACCAATATTGATATTGGGAGAAATACCCCAACGACCAGCAGACACGCCCACACCGACGCCTGTGGTAGTCAATCCTGAATAGCTTCTACTTTCTTTATTAATATAGGATTGAATGCGCTGGTATTCTTGAGACAGTGCTGAACAGTCATAGGTTTGATAAGTGCTTGGGGGAATGTACTGTGGGGTGACATTACCGGTGCTGGCACAGCCACTGATAACCAGGATACTGCCAACCACTGCAGCAGAAGTCATTAAAGATTTTACGCTAAGTTTTGGCATAGGAGCTCCTAAGTTGATAATTGCTTTAATTAAGATTATACAGTGAATAAGGGCTTCACTTGTATATAGAATTATTAACTGTATTGAGTTATGAATGCTGTCACCAGATGGTGATAGTCGCTGGGCTACATTTGGTTTACATGAAATTCCCAGGTTTAACAAAAGCTAAGATAAAAATAGCCACGTAAGCGATGAAAGCGATAAAGATACCAGACTTACTTTGCGCTGGTGTTGCCGTCGCTCTAAAGGCTTTAATGCTAGCACTTATTGCCGCTAGGAGTAATATAATTTTGGCAACCACCCATTGTAGTGAGGCGTTGGCTGACAATAGCGGCATGACGTTTAATACTCCTGAAATAATTAATAGAGTATAGACCACGTGGGTAGCAATTTTACCCTTTTTATCAAAGCGGGTGCCTTTGCTCATCACCAAGTAGCTTTGCCATAAAAAAAGCACTACAGTGATGACTGCCATTAACATGTGTAAGTGTTTCATAGTTTCCTCTAGCCAGTTGTCCAGCTAATAAAATTAGTGACTTTTATTATTACTTGTTATTAGTCTTTGTTTTGGCCGGCACAAAGTGGGCTGGCAGGTACAGTTTCATTTCGCTGCTGCCACTCATCTGGGCTGTAAGCGTGGATCGCTAAGGCATGAATGCTTCCGCCTTGGCTGGTCATTAATTCATTCATTAGCCCATAGATTAATTGGTGTCTGGCAACCCGCCTTTTTCCCTCAAATTCAGGGCTGACCACAGTCAACTTAAAGTGGCTTTCTTTGCCTTCAAAATAACCGGCATGGTTCATCGACTCATTAACTAACTCGGTGTGAGTAGGGTTAAGAGCTTCTACGCGCTTTAATACTTCATTATGGGTTTGCACGTCCTTTCTCCTAATACTTGATCTGACTGCTATCAATGGTTGGCAATCTAAATAACTAAATACGTGGTCCTATATTAACAGTTAATAGCAGGCTTGCTCTAGTGGCTGTCTGCAACACAAGTGACAATGAGGTGCGCAGTGCCTAGTAAGTTATCCAACAACCTATTCATTAATCCCTATGAAAAACAGCCTGTGCAAGGCAGCAGGCTGTTTTTTTAAATCATAGGCTTTGCATACAAGCTTTTGCAAAATAAGCACAAAGCATTATTTTTTAAACCATTATTTTTTATAATAAGGCATCACTTGAGGGATTAACGCTTGTAGTGACGCGATACGGTTAGAGCTTGATGGGTGAGTACTTAAGAATTGAGGCGGCTCACCTTGACTAGCACTTTGCATTTTTTTCCATAAGCTTACTGCAGCATTAGGATCGTAGCCTGCTTTGGCCATAAGTACTAAGCCAATCTTATCGGCTTCTGCTTCTTGAGTACGGCTGTTCGGGCGAGCAATGCCTAAATCACCTGCCATGCTTGCTAACTGTGCTTGACCTTGTGATAGACCAAAGACGCTAGCGGCAATACCGATACCAGTTTGTGTAGCGTATTGGCTTGAAATACGCTCGCGGGCATGTTCACGGATAGCGTGAGCCATTTCGTGACCCATAATAGCGGCAATTTCTGCATCAGTAAGGTTTAAGCGATCGATAATACCTGAGTAAAACATGATTTTACCCCCAGGTAAAACAAAGGCGTTTAACTCATTAGACTTAATGGTGTGAACTTCCCATTGCCAGTTTTTGGCATCTCCCCGATAAACCTCTGCTTGGTTGATCAGTTTACGCGCAATCCCATTTAGACGGGCCAGCTGAGCAGCGTTGGTGTCTAGCACTTTTTTGTTGCGGGCTTCTTGAAGCAGCTGGTTATAGCTTTGTGCTGACATCTGCATAACTTGATCATTAGAGACCAATAATAACTGCTGTCTGTCACTGCCAATTACGCCGGAATTGGTGGTCGAGCTACACCCAGTCAATGCCATAGCTGATACTGAAGCCACCAAAGTGGTTTTAATTAAAAATTTTTTCATTCCTTTCCTCATTAATAGGTCTACGTCATTTCTCTGTCTCAATCAAAGCACCTAAGAGAATTACTAATATGATAGTGATTAAAATAGAATAACTATTAAAGTAGATCATAATAGCGGACAGAGAATATGGCGGATGAATTCTGATTATGAGCTAAAGTTTAGCGAATACAGCTGAGTAAAACAGCTGTTTATTGTAATTCATACGTTAAAAAACGTTGTTCATTTGAGGATATTGTTCAAATACAGAGCTATATCTGGGCTATATCAGGCCTAATTAAAAAAATGATGAAAAAGGTGTTGACATAATTTTAATTTAATCTATAATAGCCCACCTATCAAGAGGCAGTAGCTTTAGTAGTTAATACTAGCTTATGCACTCGATCGATGCGGGAATAGCTCAGCTGGTAGAGCACGACCTTGCCAAGGTCGGGGTCGCGAGTTCGAATCTCGTTTCCCGCTCCAAATTCGCTCTTAGAGCATAAAAAACCTCACTTCTCTTAATTAGGGTTGTGAGGTTTTTTTATGCCTACAATCTATATATCTGCTCTTATCTCTGTAATAAAAAAGCTATCAAACAAACTATCAAAATAAAATGAACTCAACTCCTAATGAAAAGCCCACGGTTAATTCGTGGGCTTTTTGTTTTGTGGTTAATATCTGGTTGATAGCCAAGCATAGGTTAAAGCTCAACTATTCTAGCTGCTGTATAAGGGTCCATTATGATTACAGAAACAACAGGTTAATAATCTAGAGATATAAAAATATAGCTAATTGCATGGGTTTATATAGAAACGCACCCTAAGAAACCATAAATGAGGTGGCTATTTATAATTCCCTTAATTATAATAAGGATATATTCGGTATTTGCTTAGCTTATTATCTCTAAGCCTGAAAACTCTGAAAATATAATACTTAACAGCCAAACTCTCTATAACTTATTGCTGGGGCTGAGTTTAGATTAGCCAGTTTTATCTGCGGTTAACCTAAGGCAAACACCCAGAATCAACTTATTGTTCAGCCCTCACTTAATGTATTTTTTCTCGCTATTTTTATTTACAAAGAAAGTACGTTTCTAGCCCTTTACTCTCTATTTCATGGACAGGCTATTTGATGAGCAGATTATTTGATGAGTAAGTTGGCAACGCTATTCGACGATATTTTTCATAATAAAAATAAAATTTTTAAAATTAGTAAAGCTACCGTAAGGGGAAACCTATGCAAACACAGAGTCAACCAGTAAAGCGGGCCGAGCCCGTTAAGCGACAGTGGCTAAGTGCGCTGGTGATGTCTTTTATTGCCCTACCATTAATTGCCATTTTATTTGTTTGTGCTTATGGCTTTATTGTTTGGTTTGGCCAAATGTTTTTTTGGGGACCACCAACCTAAGCACAACACCCAACATCACTTATTTTGCATGGCTTTATGACATGCAAATTACCCATTATTGACTAGGGTCAGAGTAAAAAACAATTTAAAAAAAGTTTTTTACTTTTTGATAAAAATGGCAAGGAATTATCATGGATGCTATAAAACGGCTATTTGATTGGCTGCGTCGACTTCTATTTCAGCCCGCAACAAAAATCGGTTTGGGCGTATTGGTGCTCATCGGTTTTATCGGTGGGGTTTGGTTTTGGGCGGGATTCAACACCGCTTTAGAGGCCACCAACAGCGAAGAGTTCTGTCTGTCTTGTCACACTATGGAAGACAATATGCTGCCTGAACTGCAAAAAACAGTGCACTGGCAAAACCGTACTGGGGTTCGAGCCGAGTGTCAGGATTGTCACGTACCGCATGATTTCACCGATAAGATTGCGCGTAAGATGCAGGCTTCACGTGAAGTGTTGTCGCATGTGATGGGCGACATTGGTACCCGTGAGAAATTCTTAGCCCACCGTGGTGTCTTAGCTCAGCGTGAATGGGCCCGCTTTAAAGCCAACAACTCAAAAGAATGTCGTAACTGTCACGACTATGACAGCATGGACTTCAGTAAGATGCGAGTGACTTCACAGATGATCATGCGTAGTGCGGCAGAGCGTGATGCCAGCTGTGTGGATTGTCACAAAGGAATTGCACACGAGTTGCCAGTTATGGAAGGCATGCACAACCCAGCGTTTGACTCTTTAGTGTCAGAAGCGGGCAGCACCAAAATTAATGTGGGCGAGACTTATTACAACATCGTGCCTCAGACGCTATACCTTGATGCGGATAAATCCAAAAAAGCCGGTACCATCGAAGTGGCTGCTCCCGCCAAAGTTATCGCTCATGAAAAAGGCATGACTCAGATTGAGCTGGACATGTGGCGTAAAAACAAAGGCTTTGGCCGAGTTTGGTATACCCACTTTGGTTTGAATATTGTGGATGCCATTATTGAAAAAGAATTGTCGCGTGATGAGTCTATTGTCAAAGTAACCGAATCAAAAGAAGACCCGATGACCGGGCTTGAATGGCAAAAAGTTAGTGGTCAGTTCTGGGTAGAAGATGGTCTATTAATGAAGAGCTTAGAGCCGGCGTGGGATATTGCAGGTCAAACTTATGATGATAACTGTAGTGTGTGTCACCGTCAGCCCAACCCAGCTTCGCATGATGCGAACCAGTGGCCAGGATTATGGAGTGGTATGGTCGGGTTTACTAACCTAGATGATGACACAGGCGGGCTGGTATTGAAGTACTTACAGCTGAATTCATCAGACTTCGCTGGAAGTAAACATGCCCCAGGTTCGCCAGAGAATACCATCCAAATGGCAAGACCATAACCCACCATTACGCTTAAGAATAAGAGGTACATTATGAAAACTATAAACCGTAGGGGCTTCTTAAAATCGCTGGCCGCTTTATCTGGAACGGCGATGCTACCTATGCCACTATTAGCCGATGACAGCGTCTTAACTAATGCTAAAGGTGGTAAGCTTGAAGAGCAAGATTGGAGCGGCTGGAAGATGTCAGGCGCTCACTGGGGAGCTTTTCGCGCTAGAGTTGAGGCGGATAAACTGGTAGAGATTAAGCCTTTTGAGTTTGATCAGTATCCAACTAAGATTTTGGATGGGGTGCCAGGTATTATTTATAGCCCATCGCGGGTTCGTTATCCGATGATCCGAGTCGATTGGTATAAAAACCGCCAAAACAGTGACACCTCACAGCGTGGGGATAACCGCTTTGTACGAGTGAGTTGGGATGAAGCGTTAGATATTCTTTATGAGGAATTAGAGCGTATTCAAAGAGATTATGGTCCTTGGGCACTACATACCGCAAACGTGGGTTGGCGCTCGGTTGGTAACGTCCACAGCTGTGGTAATCACATGTTACGTGCCATTGCCATGCATGGTAAGAGTGTGGGTACCGCTGGTGACTATTCAACGGGTGCCGGTCAGATGATCCTGCCTTATATCTTGGGGTCGACGGAGGTTTACTCACAAGGCACCTCTTGGCCGCTGATCTTAGAGAATTCTAAAGTCATTATTTTCTGGGCTAACGATCCAATTAAAAACTTACAAGTAGGCTGGAACACCGAGACTCATGAAGCCTATGAGTACTTTGAAATCTTACGCGATAAAGTTAGAAATAAAGAAATCGAAGTCATCTGTATTGACCCGGTGAAGAGTAAAACGCAAAACTATCTTGAGTGTGAACACCAGTTCGTCAACCCAATGACAGACGTGGCATTCATGCTAGGTATTGCTCATACCTTATATACTGAAAAACTCTATGATAAAGAGTTTGTCGATATGTACGCCCTAGGTCTAGATGAGTTTACCCCGTACTTGATGGGTAAGACTGAAGACAAGGTTGAAAAGACCCCTGAGTGGGCGGAGAAAATTTGTGGCGTTAAAGCTGACAGAATACGTGAGCTGGCGCGCAAAATGGCTAAAAATCGTACCCAGCTTTGCTTTGGTTGGGCGATTCAGCGTCAACAGCATGGCGAGCAGCCTTACTGGATGGGAGCTATTATTGCGGCTATGTTGGGTCAGATTGGGCTACCCGGTGGCGGCATTAGCTACTCGCATCACTACAGCTCAGTAGGGGTACCAACCTCAGGAGCTTCCATGCCAGGTGCTTTTCCACTGAACTTAGATACCGGTCGTAAAGCCAAATACGATAACAGTGACTACAATGGCTATAGCTCAGTGATTCCTGTGGCACGTATGGTTGATTGTCTACTAGAGCCGGGTAAGAAGATTAACTTTAACGGTCATGAAGTCACTTTACCTCCGCTAAAAATGGGGATCTTCACCGGCAGTAACCAGTGGCACCGTCACCAAGATCGCAACCGCATGAAGCAGGGTTACCGTAATATGGAGACCGTAGTGTCGGTCGACTATAACTGGACGGCCACTTGTCGTTTCGCTGATATTGTATTGCCGGCTTGTACCCCTTATGAGCGCAACGACTTGGATGCCTATGGCTCGTACAGTAACCGCGGCGTTATCGCCATGCATAAGCTGGTGGACCCGCTGTATCACTCAAAGTCAGACTTTGATATCTGGTACGAATTCAGCAAACGCATGGGTCGTGAAATCGAATATAGCCGCGCCATGAATGAGATGCAGTGGATTGAGCAGCTGTATGAAGATTGCCGTGCTGAGAACTTGAAGAAAGATTTCTACATGCCAGAGTTCAAAGAGTTCTGGGAAAAAGGCTATGTATTGTTCCCAGAAGGGGATAACTGGGTACGTCATGCTGATTTCCGCGAAGACCCTGAAGTGAACGCTTTAGGAACGCCTTCGGGGTTCATTGAGATTAGTAGCCGCAAGATTGCCAGCTACGGCTATGAAGACTGTAAAGGTCACCCCATTTGGATGGAAAAAACAGAACGCTCACACGGTGGCCCAGGTTCTGAAAAATACCCACTGTGGCTGCAGTCGGTACACCCTGACACCCGTTTGCACTCCCAGACTTGTGAGTCTGAAGAGCGCCGAGCGACTTATACTGTTCAAGACCGTGAGCCTTGCTACATTGGTCCAGAAGATGCCAAAACTCGTGGTATCAAAGATGGGGACTTGGTGCGTGTCTTTAACGACCGTGGTCAACTGCTGGCTGGTGCGGTAATTTCAGACAACTTCCCGCCAGGCGTTATTCGCATTCAAGAAGGGGCGTGGTATGGTCCAACGGGTCCAGAGATTGGGGCCCTAGATACCTATGGTGACCCCAACACTTTAACCTTAGATATTGGAACTTCAATGTTGGCTCAAGGCCCGAGTGCCAATACCTGTTTGGTTGAGATTGAGAAGTTTGTGGGCAAAGCGCCTGCAGTGACTGCTTTTGGTGGTCCTACTTATGTCAATCCAGATGGCTCATCAGCTAGCGAAGATAAAGGCTAGAGACTAGGAATAGACAGTCAGTCTCGGCCTGTAGAGCAAGTTGGGCTGGCTGGCTTTAGTAACGATAACTTCAATAGCTTTAATAATACGGAGCAGGGACTTTGCTTACAGTTTAGGCAAAGCCCCTATTCTCTATTTTAGTAAGTCTTTTCGCTACTATATACGGTAGTGGTCTGGTGAATGCTTCTAATAATCCTTTAGAGTAATGGAATTCCCATGAATAATGAACAACAATGGCAAGCAGCCAATAAGGCGCGTGCGGCTTTGTATCGCTGGTTTGCTGAGATTTTTGCCCGTGAGTTCAATAAACAAAACTTAGCCAAGCTACAGCAGCAATACCCGGCTTTGCATCAGGCTTTTTCAGGATTGGGCTTACAAGAGCCGAGTGAGCGACTGCAAAAGGCGTTAAATAACCTTAAAGTTATTCCCGAAGCAGATAGAGCCCTTGAGTTAGCGGCAGATTTTGCGCATATGTTCTTGTTAAGTGGTCATCAAAGTGCGCCACCTTATGCCTCTTATTATTTGGATGCAGATAAAATGCTGTATGGCAAACCGGCGCAGCAAATGAGTCAGTTTTTGGCCGAGCATCAGCTGGATTTGCACCCTGATTTTCGAGAGCCGAAAGACCATCTGAGTATCTATCTACAAGTATTAAGCTTGTGGATTCAGCATGGCAGTAAGGGTGAGACAGAAGGTAAAGACTCTGCAAATACGGCCGCTGAGCAAAGTGAGTTTTTGCAAAGTGCTTTATTAAATTGGCTTCCGAAATTTAATGAGCGCTGCCAAAGTATCCAAGTAAAAACGCAGGTTTACCCCGCATTAACTGACTTGCTACTACACTTTGTAGCAGCTGACCAACAAGCTTTGGTAGAGCTAGACTAAATATCCTGAGTTTGGTATAAGCCGGTCAAAAAAAAGAAGCTCTTGTGCCTTTGTGTGCTTATCTCAAAAGCTTGATGGGAAGTTGCACAGGTATTAGCTTTGTGGATGCTACCAAACTATCTGTATGCCATAACCGGCGGATTAAGCGTCATAAGGTGTTTGAGGGGATTGCTCAAAGAGGCAAGACAAGTATGGGTTGGTTTTACGGATTTAAACTGCACGCTATTATCAATCATCACGGTGAGTTATTATAGATTAGAGTCACTCCGGGAAATATAGATGATAGAGAGCCGTTAAGACAGGGCCTAACAAATGATATATTCGGTAAACTGTTTGGTGATCGAGGTTATGTCAGTCAAGATTTAAAAGATAAACTATTTAATGACTTCAATATATGACTTCAATATCGATTTTCTCTGTACACGACAAAAATGCTCGAGCCCATCCCGAATTCTGTGTAACTGCAATTTACTAACAGGGTATAAGCAGTTATACAAAGTTTGGGAAAGTCTCTAAATCAAATAAACTTCTCAAACAATCCTAAAAGCTCATTTTCACTTAGCTTGACTTCCCCTTCATGATCAGTGCTTAAGATAGATTTAGCAAGCTCGGCTTTATTTTTTTGCATATCAATAATTTTTTCTTCAATGCTTTGATTGGTAATCAGTTTGTAAACGAATACAGGCTTGTCTTGTCCAATCCGCCATGCCCTATCAGAAGCTTGGTCTTCGGCAGCAGGGTTCCACCAGGGGTCATAGTGAATTACAGTATCGGCTGTGGTTAAATTCAGACCTACACCGCCCGCTTTTAGGCTGATTAGAAACACAGGTACTTGCCCAGTCTGGAAGGCATCGATTGCTTCATTACGTTTTTTGGTTTGCCCCGTAAGTGTAGTAAAATCGATTTTTTGAACAATAAGTTGCTTTTCTATTAACGCAAGCATACTGGTAAATTGTGAGAAAATTAGAATTTTGCGACCCTCGCTGACCATATCTACCACCATTGCTATCAGATAATCAAGTTTGGCGGACTTCATAGTTTTATATTTGGTAGGTTTTTTGTCTTTTGGCAAACTATCCAAATTCAGCAAGCTAGGGTGACAGCAGACCTGTCGCAGCTTGAGTAAAGCATCTAAGATTTGGATTTGACTGCGTTTAAAGCCTTTTTGAGCGATGATTTTTTTGATGCTATGCTGCATGGTCGCTCGCACTGCTTCATACAGTTTGGACTGCTCATTATTCATGTCAATATTGACTTCGATGGTAGTTTTGGGAGGTAACTCTTTGACAACGTCAGTTTTCAGACGACGGAGCATAAAAGGTTTGACTCGATTGATTAGTTTTTTGCGTTTGTGTTGATCACCTTTTTTCTCAATAGGATGGCGGTAGTTTTTATTAAAAACATCTTGACTGCCCAAGAACCCTGGCATCAGAAAGTAAAATAACGACCACAATTCACCGAGATGGTTTTCCATGGGAGTTCCTGTCAGACATAGACGGTGTCTGGCGGTCAGTGAGCGTAACACTTGGGCGGATTTACTGCGGGGGTTTTTGATATTCTGAGCTTCATCAAGAATAATTTGGTGGAATTGATGGTCTTTTAGAACCTCTTCATCACGCACTACCAGCGGATAAGTAGTAAGCACGATATCATGCTGTTTGATCTTGTCAAAATCATCATGGCGATTTGGGCCATGCAGTAGCAATACGGACAGCTCTGGAGTAAATTTCTCGGCTTCTTTTTGCCAGTTATGCATTAGTGAAGTGGGAGCAACGATTAACACAGGCCGGTCGGTCAAATGCCCTGCCTGTTTTTCCATTAAAATATGAGCAAGCGTTTGGGCGGTTTTACCAAGTCCCATATCATCAGCAAGGACACCACCATGTTCAGTTTGGGCTAAAAACTGCAGCCAAGCTAAGCCCTGTTGTTGGTAGGGCCGCAATTCCCCATGGAAACCTTTTGGTGTAGGCAGGTTGGACTGATAGCCTGCTTTTAGCTTTTCACTAAACCTTTTGAGTTTTTCAGGCATTTGCCATGCCATACCTAGGGTGTGCTCAAGGTCAAATAATAGGTGGGCATCGTATCTATCGATTTTTCGATCATCTTGTGATAACAGATGACTTAAATTTTGTAAAATCGGTAAAATTTCTTTGAAAGCCACTGCTAACTTAGGGCGACCGCTACCTACATTCACCGCAAATAGATAATTTTTATCAATGAGATTTTCAATATCTTTCTGCATCAGGTAAGGATACTGCTCCAGCAAATACGCCACGATACTCAGCAAATCATATTTATGCCCTTCGCTATCGCTGACCGTTGCCCCCACTTCAAACCAGTGACTGCCCTCATCGCCATTATCAATTTTATCATCAGTCAAAGTTTCGACAACCAACTCTGGATTGTGCGACATTTCAGCATCAATCGGACTGTCCGCTAAATGCTCAACTTGCCAACCGATTTCGGCAAGTTTATCTATAGGCAATAAGGCGTTGAGTGCTTCGTCCAATTCGATAGTGGCTTGATTTTTACTGACATTTTCCGCTGTTTTGAGCCATTTAAAAGAGTTCAGCTGTTTTTTTAACGTTCTTAAGGCTTTGTTCTCGGCTTTAATATCTCGGTATTGATGGTAGCGCTTGCCTTGATATCGCGTGGTAAAAAACTCAGTTTCAGCGCCCATTCTGGCAGGGATTTCCCCTGTTTTATAGGAAAAAAACAATTCCGCCTTGACAAACTTTTTGTCAATCCATTGCTCTTGCCATAGTACTTTTTTCATTTGCCAAGGTAAGTAGCGTTCGTCGATACTGCTAAAACGGATTATCGGCTGTGATATGCCGTGGACATCTTCAATGGGTTGGACGGATTTGGGTTTAGGTAATTTTTGAGTTATTTTATGACTTGATAAAACATCGTCTACTTCATTTACTAATTGTTTGGGAATAACAGGCATGCTCATCAGTCTAAATAGCATATCGCTTGGCATATCACCGATAACATCGGTATTGACTAACCCAATCTGACGTTTAGCGCGATTAAAAAAGGTTAAAGGCTGAGTAAATAGCACATCAAAATTTTCGATTTGACCAAACCTATAGCGATTTTGGTCTTTGTCGAGTAAATTAAATTGGAGTTTTTCGCCATGCTGGTGGTTGTTTTCAAGCCACTCAACTTCCATATTTAAAATCTCATCTGACCAAGTGATAGGATGGAATTGCTCTTCTTCCCAATCTTTATCCCACTGGGTTTTATAGTATAAAATCTTATTTTCGATAAGTTGCTTTATTAAGTTGAGCGGTAATTCGTTAACTATCATGTAAGCCTTAGAAAAAACGGCTAGCTGCTGTGCTTTGACATGGTCATAAATTTGATTAAATAACGCTTTAGTAGCTGCAGGGAATTGTGAATAGCTGTAATAGATATTGCTGTATTGATTATAGGTTTTGGGAGCTCTAATTTCGCCTGATTTGATGCGGCGAACTTTGATTAATTCTAGCTGTAACTCCCCAAACTCTTGTTCAATTAGATATACAAAAGGGGAGGACTGATGAGTGACTGGGTAACTTTTTGTGTTTTTATCTAATTTAATTAAGCTTTGGCGTAAGTTATTGAGCCAACGCAGAGCGTTATCATGTTGAGTGCTGGTATTCAAAGTTGTGTTAAGGCCAGATTGGTTAAAGCTGCTAGTTGGTGGTATAGGCAAGGGTTTAGCTAATACCGAGATTAATTCTTGGTACTCTGATAGATCGTTAAACTCAGATTTTTTTTGCATTAAAGCTTGGAGGAATTCTTGACCTTCAAACGAAAACTCACGCATGGAATTGTTTTTCTCGGCTTCTTGGTTTCGAAAAAGACGTGCTAATGCTGCTCCGTGCTTACAAAAACTTCCCACAGGGCAAGAGCAATCACTCTGTGTGATACGCTGACTTGCTTTGTGGTAAGCAATTTTGGTGTGGTATTCTTTCGTTCCTTTAACATTAGCTTGTAGTAGAGTGGCTTGAGCGCTTTCGGTTCTTTCAAAACTGGCGAGATCAATTTTGCTGACATACTCAAGGCTTCGGTTAATGGTTTGGCTGTTAAATTTATAGAGTAAGTTGGCAAGAGTAGTGATAGGTTTTGACATGGAAATTCAAGCTCTTATTTAAGGTTACGCAAAAAAATTATATTATCTATTATTTAGGGCTTACACAATATCTGGTGGCGGTTCAAAAAGTAGGCTGGCATTAGACAGACCCATGATTGATGTAAAAGAAAGCTAAATCAAAGGCTTAAAAGTGCCGGACTTCAGTTAGAGTCCTGGTTACAGCAAAGTGGAGACGCTTATTTTAAGCGGTTGTTAATTGCCTCTCAGGCTTGTACGCTCGTGTGGCGTATTATGCAAGCATCTGATAAACAGTCGAAAGAGTTTGCTTTGTTTTTAGTGCGCCTCTCAGGTCGGCAAATGAAACGCAGCAAACCAATAACCGCACCTGCTGTGATGGCAGGATTGTTCCAGTGGCTTAATTTTACCGAAATGGTAAATCATTATCCCCCTGACAAACTGCGTGAATTCGCTGATGCCGCTAGTAAATTTGTGTAGATACCTATGCACTTCAGGGGGTGGATATAAGGCGACACACACTGTCGTAAGAAGTCGTTAAAGGGTTGTAAGTTAAAATCAACCTCGCCATACTGAATATATGAAAACCCTCAAGCTACGCATTAAAGACAAACACATAAAAGAGCTGAATCAGCTAAGCGGTTCGGTAAACTTCGTGTGGAACTATGTTAATGCGCTTTGCTTTGAGCATTTAAACCGTACCGGTAGGTTTTTTAGTGCTTATGATTTAAGTGAGTATACCAAAGGTAGCGGTGAGTATTTAGGATTACACAGTCAGACCTTACAGGCTATCAATGAGACACACGCTAAATCACGTAAACAATTTAAAAAAGCTAAGCTTAACTGGCGTACCAATCGTCCTGATGCCAAGCGTAAATCCCTGGGTTGGATACCTTTTAAAAAGTCTGCTATCAAGTATCTCAGCACAAGACAAACGGGAAAGAAAGCACTGAAATCAACCCTTCAATTATCACTATCCAAAGGTCAAAAGCTTATCATCGATGTATTCGATAGCTACAACCTAAGCCTATATCAAATTAACACCTTAGAGATAGTACAAGACAGTCGTAATCGTTGG
>NZ_FUGD01000204.1 GCF_900162815.1 Psychrobacter pasteurii
TTTGTCTCTGTTGCCGTTGAAATAGATGCTGTAAACCTTACCAAAAAGAGAGGCAGACACACAGGTAAGCAAACTGGTGTAGACTTAGGTATTACTGACCTAACCACTCTATCAGACGGTACTAAAGTCAAAGCACCCAAGCCACTTAAGGTGAAACTCAAGAAACTTAAAAGGCTTAGTCGTCAATTAAGTCGTAAACAAAAAGGCAGTAACAATCGTGCTAAAGCGAAAGCCAAGCTATCACGATTGCACCTGCAAATTAGTAATATCCGTAAA
>NZ_FUGD01000003.1 GCF_900162815.1 Psychrobacter pasteurii
ATAACCCCAGTTCGGGATAAGCGCTCAAAAAAAAGATAAAAAAAGAAGTCCGAAGTTGCTAAAGTGAGTTTACCAAGACAAACTTCACAACAAGGACTTCTTACATGGACAACCTAACCGAACTATACTGCCATATTGACGACTTTTATCAGCAATTCAAACCTGAGTTTGACGCTCATTTAATCGCAACGGGACACCAAAGGTTAAGAGCATGCCAGATAAGTGTAGCAGAGATGATGACCATCTTGGTACTGTTTCATCAACTGCGGTATTGACAGTTTAAGGCGTTTTACTACCATCACATGCTTGGCATGATGAAACGGGCGTTTCCAAATCTGCCGAGCTACTCGCGATTTATAGAGCTTGTGCCGCGCAGTATCATACCACTGTGCAGCTACTTGCAAAGCATGATGGGCGACTGTACGGGTATCAGCTATATTGATTCAACCAAGATAGCAGTTTGTCATAACAAGCGTATCTACCGTCATAAAGTCTTTGAAGGACTTGCAACCCGAGGCAAAAGCAGCATGGGTTGGTTCTATGGCTTTAAGCTGCACGCCATTATCAATCATAAGGGCGAGCTTGTATCTGTTAAAGTCACTGCGGGTAATACCGATGATAGAGCGCCTGTTAAGGATATGGCAACACCTGTGTTTGGCAAGGTGTTTGGGGATAGAGGCTATATCAGTAAAGCCCTAAACGAGTGGCTCACAAAACACAGTGATACCACGTTGATAACGAAACTTCGGCGTAATATGAAACCGCAAGTACTCAAGCCGATAGATGAGGTACTACTCAATCATCGCTCTTTGGTTGAAACGGTGTTTGGGGAGCTTAAAAACTTGTGCCAAATCGAACACTCACGCCATCGTAGTGTCACGGGGTTTATCACAAACTTGCTGTCAGGTTTAATTGCTTATTGCTGGTTTCCCTATAAACCCACCATCAAAAATATGCCTCAGCAGGGACAGGTAGCAACATTGTAAATAGTATCAATGAGTTACAATGTGGCTTATCCCGAACTGGGGTT
>NZ_FUGD01000126.1 GCF_900162815.1 Psychrobacter pasteurii
GCAGATAAAGTGTTAACCCATCACTGATGGGTTAAAAAAAGCGGTGAGTTCCACCGTGTTAGCCTGTGGAGACGATGTAAGACCTGAGTGTAATCACAATGGCAGACGTCTATGAAGCAGGAAGAAAACGCTAAAACTATGTGAGTAGGTTTAGGTAGGTTTTTCGGAACGGTTAAGTATCTTATAACAGGTTAAATACAGTACGGGTTAAATAATAGGATGAGTTAAATATAGAGTGCTGCCTCATTTCTTGTATCAGTGCTTACAAAGCTATGAATTAGTTTCAGAATTAAATTTGTTATACTTAAGGCTCGATCTAACTTAGCTAAGATTAGGGACATGTACGACAAGGCAGCGGTTGCCTCTGGTTTTTTATTTGAATTGGATTTTTATATATCCAACCAAAAGCCAAAGGGAGACGTGTCTTGATTTTTAAAGAGAATTGAACATGGCAAAGAAGACAAAAAAACCTTCAAATCAGATTGCGGCTAACAAAAAAGCGCGGCACGAGTATTTTATTGAAGAAACGTATGAAGCAGGTATAGAACTTCAGGGCTGGGAAGTAAAGGCGATTCGGGCTGGTAAGATGACCATCACCGAAGCCTATGTGGTCTTTCGCAATAACGAAGCCTTTTTATTCGGGGCTCATATCCAGCCGCTAATCTCAAGCTCAACTCATGTGGTACCCGACAGCATTCGTACCCGTAAGCTGCTTCTGCATCGCAAAGAGATTGATACCTTGTTTGGCGCAGTAAACCAAAAGGGCTATGCTTGTGTGCCATTAGAGGTGTATTGGAAGAACTCCTTGGTGAAGTGCAAAATTGGCTTGGCCAAAGGTAAAAAGCTACATGATAAGCGTAAGACGCTAAAAGATAGAGATTGGGAACGTGATCAACAGCGTGGCTTTAAGCAGCATTTGGATTAAAGTACAGCGTTCCTCATAGACATAAACCAAAAAGGCCACTCTAAAAATAGAGTGGCCTTTTTTATGAGCGAGCATTAAATGTGAAATATTAATGAACGCTCAAATCACTAGAAATTAACGCATGGTCACGAACTCTTCAGCACCGGTTGGGTGAATGGCGACTGTGTTGTCAAAGTCAGCTTTGGTAGCGCCCATCTTAATTGCAACCGCAAAGCCTTGAATCATTTCATCCACACCAAAACCAATACCGTGTAGACCGATGATTTTCTCTTCTTCACCTAAGCAGACCAGTTTCATGGTGCATTTTTGGCGGTGCTGGGTCACGGCACTGTACATTGGGGTAAAGGTAGAAGTGTAGCATTTAACATCTTCCTCACCGTATTGCTCAATGGCTTGCATCTCTGATAGACCCACGGTGCCAATTGGGGGATGGGTGAAGATGACAGTGGGAACCAAGTTGTAATCTAAGTGCTCATTTGGCTTGTTATTAAACAGGCGCTCAGACAAACGGCGACCGGCTGCCACGGCGACAGGCGTTAAGTCGATGCTGTTTTCGATAATATCGCCAACGGCATAGATGCCCTCAACATTGGTGTTTTGGAACTTATCGACTTTGACTTTGCCAATCGAGTTGGTTTCTACCCCAGTGACCTCTAAATTGATAACGTCAGTAGCAGGCTCGCGTCCTACCGCCCAAATTAAGCAGTCCACAGTTTGGCTTTGACCGTCTTCTAACTCAATAGTTAGGCTGCCGTCTTCATTTTTGACCACTTCTTTTAAGGTGCTGTGGGTATGTAGCTTGATACCCTCTTTATCCATCTCTTCAAGTAAGACGTTGACGATGCTGTGATCAAATGAGCGTAGAGGAGCGTGTTGGCGGACATATAAATCCACTTCTGAGCCTAAGCTGCGTAGTACGCCTGCGATTTCGACAGCAACATAACCTGCACCAACGACAGCAACGCGTTCTGGCAAATGCTCTAGAGCAAAGAAGCCATCCGAATCAATACCATACTCAGCGCCTTTGATATCTGGGAAGACAGGGCGACCGCCCGTAGCAATCAAGATATGATCGGCCGTGATATACTCGCCATTGACCTCAACGGTTTTTGCGTCCACAAATTTGGCAAAACCATTGATAACTTCGACGTTATTTTTGGCTAGATTATTCTCATAAGAGCGGTGGATATTGCCAATATACTTTTGGCGGGTCTCAACCAGCTTTTTAAAATCAAAACCTTTAACTTCAATATCGAAGCCGTAGTCTGGCGCATATTTGTGCATCGCCTCGGCAACTTGAGCCCCGTACCACATTACTTTTTTGGGTACGCAGCCTAAGTTCACACAGGTGCCGCCCAAGTGGTTGGCTTCAATAATGGCACATTTTTTGCCATACATAGCCGCACGGTTGATGGAAGCGATGCCGCCGCTACCGCCACCAATGGCGATATAGTCATAATGTCTACTCATAAGGAGTCCTTTTTTTATTTGTGATTACTAATGGGGTGCTATTGATTAGAATATAGGGGTAATTGTAAAGGTAATTGGCCTTAGTGTTTAGTCGAATTGCTTTTATTTAACCAAAACAATACCATTAGCGCCTAATCATTCTAGCGTCATCTTAACTTAATTAGGATAGCTGTTTTTTAAACAATAGGACGACGGCGATAAAACAGCAGCCCAGGAATGGAAATACCCAATACTAAGCCTGAAGTGATAAATAAAGCTTCAAATAGATAGATAAGCATCTGGCTAAACAGTGCATCAGAAAAACCAAAGTAGCCAATTTGAACCATACTTACCATGGCCTTATAAGCGGCAATACCGGGCATCATACAGATGACACTGGGTGAGATGAGTGCTTTGGGCGGCAGTGTGTATTTTTTGGAGAAATATACCCCCAAAAAACTGGCCAGCATGGCACCGCAGAAGCTAGCAATAGCAATATGAATATCATGATTGACCAGTGCCGTTTTCAGTCCAAATCCGCATGCTGTCATTAACAAGCACGGCAAGATATAGCGCTTGGGTACGGTGAACATCAATGTCCAGCCGAGGGTGATAATACAAGACAGTAGGATACTTTCTATAAATCCCATCTTAAAATCCCCAGTGCTTAATACTAAGTAGCAAAAGCGCCATCACAATCCCCACGCCGGCAGACAGGGTTAGCATGTAGGTGAATACCGCACGGCCAATGCCAATGTTAACGTAGCCCTTTAAGATGTCAGATAAAGAGTTAATCAGAGGAAAGCTAGGTACCAAAAGCAACACACTGGATGCCACGGCGATATCTGCATTATTACCAATATCAAAATAATAGGTCGTTGCCCCAATCACAGAAGCGATAAAAGCGGTAATAATCACTGTAATAAAGGGGTTAAAATACTGCTTTGATAAAAAGATGCGTGTCAGCATGGCGACCATACCTGCCACAAAAGTGACTGCCGTAATCGACCAACTGCCGCCATTTAAGAAAGCAAAGGCAGCGCAAGAACCACCGACAAACAGCGCAACCAGCCAGCTAGGGTAAACCGTTTTATCTAAGTCATTGAAAGCTTGGGTGGTGATATCGACCAGTTCATCGCTACAGACTGAGGCTTCGGTTTTATTAACAATCTGCTGAATTTGCACCAATAAATTGACATTAATACTTTGGTTTACTGTATCGCGAGTGGTGGTGATACAGCGCTCGTTATAGATAGTGGTGAGGGTTAAGGCATTAAAACCCAGTGCGCATTCGACGCTGTCCATACCTAAGGCCAGCCCTAAGCGTTTAGACAGGTCGACCACAACGGCAGACTCAGCCCCATATTGCATCAAGAGTAATCCGCAGCGCACACACAATCGGGTAATGAGCTGCTGCTTGGCGTAAGTAATAGAAGTCATGGGTAGTTATTATGGGTAATTATTGTAGGTACTCTAGGGTAGTAAAGAGTGGCAGAGGAGCACTGAAAGATGAAAATTAAAATCACCCTTCAAAAAGGGCTGCTCTAGATAAGTTGGAGAGCAAGCCCAGTTTAGGGGGTTAAAGCTGTTATCAGACTAATTTGTTGACCCTTTAGTCTATAACGCTCTTGGTCTTTTTGCCCCAAATTGATAGTGCAGTAACTAGAACAGCGCCTAAAACCATAAGTCCTAAAGTGACTAACCACTGAGCGCCAGCTGGATAATTCCAAGGGGCCACATTATGAATGGCTTCGCTATTTAAAGTGCCGAGAGCATCGACTTTCCATGGCCATACTTTCACCAAAGAGCCAGCGATAAAGCCGGTTAATAAGGCCAAAGTGCCTTGATAGTAACGCGATAACAACCACTTGAGCGCACGGGTGAATAGCAGCAAGCCTGTCACCATACCGGCCATGAGGGTGACGATAACCGTCAGATTGAAGTTATGAACCGCTTCAAGCGCTTTGTCATAAACGCCAAGCAGCAATAATATGAATGAGCCTGAAATGCCGGGCAATATCATGGCACAAATGGCAATGGCGCCCGCAAAGAAAATATACGGCAAGCTCGGTTCGGTTGTGACTAACGGCATACTGCTAATACCGACAGCTGACACGATACCGAAAATAAAGAGACCCGCGCGTGCGACGTTCCAGCGTTTAATCTCACTCAATAACAGCACTACTGTCGCGACAACCAAACCAAAGAAGAACGACCAGATTAATAATGGCTGATTGTCTAACAGATGCTTAATAATGCCGGCTAGCGTGGCAAAACTGGTCACGATACCTAGGAGTAACGCCAACAAGAAAGTCGCATCCACATGTCGCCAAATAGCTAGTAAACCTTTGATACCGCCTTGCTGACGATAGACAGTCCACAAACTTGGCCCAATGCTGCTGATGGCGTTTACTAAGCGCTCATAGATACCAGCAATAAGAGCAATGGTACCACCAGATACACCTGGCACAATGTCAGCCGCACCCATGGCCATGCCTTTGACATAAACGGCGGCTAGGTTTTTTGGGCTGTCTTTAGCGGTTAAGTCTGTATTGGATTGTACAGAAGGCGACGACTCTTGTTGTGAAGGTCGCGGTGAATTGGGTGCCGTCATCGACATTCCTTTCTAGATAGTGATTAAAGACGAGAGTATTTAAATGCGATAATAAAGGGTTGCGCTATTTAAGCAAGCCTGCATTTTACCGCATCTGTCTGCTTTAAGGTTTTGTTTATTGATGAAAAGTTTGTGCTTTATTTTAACGAAGTAGGTATATAAAACAAAAAGGCCATTCTCGGAAGAATGACCTTTGTTAACTCAAATCTATAGACTAATAAGCTATCTATGGCGTCAAAAGCTTAGTATTTAATCACAAACTCTTCGGTAGCGTTACGAACTTTGGCCATAGGTGCAATCCAGTCACGCTCAGGATCGGCCACACCCACATAGATTAGGGCGATACTCTTAAGGCCTTGTTTGTCCAGCTCTAATACTTCATCGACCAAGTCTGTGCTAAAGCCTTCCGCAGGGCAGCTGTCTACTCTTAATTCAGCGGCTTGAGCCAAAGCAAAGCCCATTGCAATGTAAGCTTGGCGAGCGATGTGCTCGAAGTTCTCTTGGGTGCTTTGGTTATTGAAAATCTCTTTTAGCTTATCGGTATAGCTGCTAAAGCGACCTTGTGGCAGACCACGCTTTTCGGTGGTCCTGTCGTATACTTCATCCACTTTTTGGTCGCTATAGTCTTTCCAGCCAGCGAAGATGAGCACGTGCGAGCACTCTCTCATACAATCAGGGTTTAATGCCCCCTCAACCAATTTGTCTTTAACCTCTTGGCTTTCTACGACCAACAGTCTAAATGGCTGTAGGCCTGAAGAAGTCGGTGCCAATCTGGCCGCTTCAATAATTTTATCGATGTTTTCTTGGCTAACTTTTTTGGTTGGATCAAATGCTTTTACCGCGTGACGCCAGTTAAAATCTTCTAGTAATGCCATGGTTGCCCTTATCTCTTGTTTGGTTTTGTGGTTGTTTTTTAAAATAAAGCGTGCTTGTTTTACACAAGTCATAGATGAGGATGGTGCTTATTTTTACAACGTTTTTGGGATATCTATTAACTAACTTTTACAATTTCATAGTGATTAATAATGACTATAGGCCCGCAACGCTAACTTTATTCAGGCATTTAAAACAACAAACAGATGATTAATCACTCAATATTATGGTCAATAGCTTCTACAAAAAATGATTCATATTAGCTATACTAAATTTAGCAGTTAATAAAACTGTATTTTTTGAGATGTTTTATATGAGTGTCTCGTGGTTTGAATTGATAAAAATAGGTTTGTGCTATGGACTGGTTTCTTGATGTAATTAAAAATAAATATGCGAAATTTGATGGTCGAGCAAGACGTAAAGAATATTGGATGTTCCAGCTATTCTACTATCTAATTATGGCAGTAGTATTTTTGGTTTTTGGTATGCTTACGGCCGTTACCGGAAGTGAGGTGTTCATGACTATTGCGCTAGGTATCTACTTCCTTTTTGTACTGGCTTTACTGCTTCCAATGTTGGCAGTTACCGTTAGACGATTGCATGACATCGGTAAAAGTGGCTGGTGGATATTGATTAGCTTTGTTCCTTATATCGGGCCTATTGTGCTATTGGTGTTTTGCTGTCTAGATAGTGAGTCAGGTGCCAATAAATATGGTCCAAATCCAAAAGGTGTTGGTGCTTAATATCTGATTCAACATTGCATTGGAGTTTGAATTCATATGCCAATCGGAATTTTAACCTTAATCTTTTCATTGCCTGGCTGTAGTTCGCTAAAAGAAAAGCGCATGCGTATGGGCGGATTGCATGAGCGCTTTGGACGCAATCCTGCGATAGCGGTGTGTGAAAGCGGTGAGCGCAATCGCCACGATGCCAGTGAGTGGACTTTTGTGGTGGTGGGATTGAGTAAGCGTGAAATTGAATCCGAGTTTAATCAAATTGAGGACAAGATTCAGCGTGTGGTTGAGGCGCGGATTATGGATGTTAGGCGAGAGTTTATTTAATCTCTATTGAAGGTCGCAAGTAAGCGCCACGCCAACCTACGAATCACCCTTCAAAAACTCAACCAAAGCTGGCACGTTTTCTCTAGCACTGCGCCCAGCACCGATAATAGTCGCTGAAGCAGGGCTAACCCAATCACCATAGCCGAATAGCCATAAGCGAGGCTCTTTTACCGATTGCCCCTGTTCGGTCAATACTTTGCCGTCCTCTTCAATCACATCTAATGGCGCTAAATGCTCAAGCTCAGGATTAAAGCCAGTACACCAAATAATGGCATCAACTGACTCCTCTGAGCCATCTGGCCAAACCACGCCTTGTTCAGTCAAACGTTCAAACATAGGCTGAGTTGTTAGCAGACCTTTATCTCGTGCTTCTTTAACCGGTGGCATCATGACGATATCGCCTTTGGGCGCTTCCTTCTCATTATCTTCATCTTGAGTATCGGCATTGCCATCGTTTTTGACACGCTTGGTGGCTCTTTCAAATAAGACGCGACCGTCAACCTCATCAGGCAAAAACTGTGGTGGCGTGCGTGTTACCCAACTGACATCGGCTACTTGCACCAACTCGGCAAAGATTTGCGCACCAGAGTTACCCGCACCGACAACTAAGACACGTTTGCCTTTATACGCATCTGGACCGGCATAATGCGCGGAGTGGGTCTGTTTACCTTGGAATGTCTGCCGTCCTTCAATCTCTGGAATATAAGGATTGCTCCATATACCGGTTGCACTGACGACTGCTCGAGCAAGCCAAGTAAATTTGCCATCGCTAACCCGTAAGCAGTTGTTCTCCTCATCTCGCTCTACGCTTTGTACCTCAAAGGGGCGATAGATAGGCAACTTATAATGCTTCTCATAGTTATCAAAATAGCTTAATACGTCTTCTAGATAGGGACTGCTATCGTCTTTAGCAGAGGTCATCATTCTGCCCGGTAGTGAGCTGACTGAGGCTGGCGAGAACAGGCGTAATGACGGCCAAAAATGTTGCCATGCGCCACCGCTTTTGGGTTGATTGTCTAAGGTAATAAAGTCGAGGGTTTGTTTTCTGCTGGCACGTCTTAGATAGTAGCCAACCGCTAATCCGGCTTGACCGCCACCGATGACGATGACGTCGAATATTTTAGTGGCTGGTTTTGAGGGCATGGTTTTTAACGGTTTTTTGATAATGGGATTAGATTAGATAATTAATTTATTCTAAAGTTTTCTTAAGATAGTAGTTAAAATCTTTGATTTTAGAATCAAATATATATACCCAAAAGCTCAAATTGAATAAGATTAGATGATTGAAAATGCAGAAGTAAAGTGCTTTAAGAAGCTTTAGGGATCCTTATTTTTATGCAACTCTACAAAGTTAATTGACGGAAGTATAATAGGTTTTATACCAGACTGAAGAGTTAAATTTGATATAAATGCACGGAGGTAAGGAAAGGATATAGCTGGAGCATTAACTACTGGGAAAGATGACGTTTTGAAATCTTCAGTCATTATTACATCCAGCTGAAAATCAAATCGTGCTTCAATCTCTAATGAGAATTCATCATCAGATAAATTGATTTTAAATAAGACATCGAAATTTTGATCGTCTATAAAGGTATTACCTACCTCTAAGTGCAAATCTCCCGAAGAAGTTGCACTAGTAAATGTATTAATATTTTCAGAAGTCATTTTAAGACTAGTGACTTGCCAATGTTTGAGCTGAATATTCATAATTAAGCTGCCAGCAATAGATTTCCAGTTTCAGTAACATCAATTGTGTTATTGAAATCATCATAACTTTGGCTTAGACAATTTACATTAATTCTCTTAAAACTAACGGTATAAGAGGTGTAATCAATAAAGTTATACTTAGAAATAGATATATCGTAAAGCTCATGGGCATCTATTTTATCAAAATAATTATCAATTCTATGTTTTACATCAGATAATTTCATCGGATTACTCCTGTTTTAACAATTGATTTATTAGTTAAAACTTTATTAGGATTATATACTGAACAGATAGTACAGTTACTAGTTCTTAAGTTGATTCTATGGATTCTTTCTTTTTCAAACTTAATATAGAAATTACCTTTGACAACTTCTAAAGGTAACACTCCTTCTCGCCTAGCTAAGTTTAGTAATAATCCATCGTGAAATTTTAGATTTTTATCAATAGTTTTTAGTTTTTGAATAAACTTTTCAGCTAAATATGTGAGAACTTCTATTCCATCCTCAACTGTCAAATCTAAAAATTCTTCTTCTTTTACTCGAATCTCAGACTGTATTATAGCGTAATTCTCATAATCGTAAGTTTTAGATTTGTTATTCCAAGCATGACATTTAGCCCAATTAAAGGCTAAGCTCTTAGTATCACTATTTAATCCTTTGACAAAAAAATAAACTCCATCCCCTAACCACTCGCCATCTCCTAGAGACAGTTTAAAATTAGAATTTAAAATTAACTCTGCAGAAGAGGAGTTAGTACCATGATGCCCTATTAATAAAACCATAGAATTAGAAAATACCGTTGAGTTTAATTTAACAAGACTGTTATATAACTAGTCAATGATACATTATATCTTAAATAATATATGACGTACTATTATAGTAAAAAATCCATTAATTTAATTTTTGATAAAGTGTTAGATTTCCCACAAAAAAGGCCATCCCACTTAGGACGGCCTTTTTCTAATTCAAAATAACATTAAGAGCTTACGACGCTTTATCAAGCATTGGCTTTAAGAACTGACCCGTGAACGATTCTTTGGTATTCGCAACCTCTTCTGGCGTACCTTCAGCAATAATCAAACCACCGTTTTTACCACCTTCAGGGCCTAAGTCCACAATCCAGTCCGCGGTCTTAATCACATCCAAGTTATGCTCAATCACCACGATGGTGTTGCCCTTATCACGTAAGGTATGCAGGATGTTGAGCAGCTTATAGATATCGTGGAAATGCAGACCAGTGGTCGGCTCATCCAAGATATACAGCGTCTGACCGGTATCACGCTTGGCAAGCTCACGTGCCAGCTTCACACGTTGTGCTTCACCGCCCGATAGCGTTGGTGCAGACTGACCCAAACGGATATAGCTTAAGCCCACATCCATCAGCGCTTGCAGGCGACGATGGATCGGCGGAATAGCTGAGAAGAACTCAGTCGCATCTTCTACCGTCATGTCGAGTACTTCAGCGATGCTCTTGCCTTTGTAATGAATCTCAAGCGTCTCACGGTTGTAGCGCTTACCATGACAACTGTCACACGGCACGTACATATCCGGTAAGAAGTGCATTTCGACTTTAATTAAGCCATCACCCTGACAAGTCTCACAGCGTCCGCCTTTCACGTTAAAGCTAAAACGACCGGCTTTATAACCGCGAGCTTTGGCTTCTTGCGTCTGTGAGAACAGGTCACGAATTGGCGTAAACACACCGGTATACGTCGCTGGGTTAGAGCGCGGTGTACGGCCAATCGGGCTTTGGTCAATATCGACCATTTTATCCAGATACTCAAGACCAGTAATGCTGTCGTATTTATCAGCGATAAGCGTTGATGCATTATTGAGCTGAGTAGCAGCAAGCGGCATCAAGGTACGGTTAATCAAGGTTGATTTACCCGAACCAGAAACACCTGTAATACAAGTAAAGGTACCGATTGGAATGGTTAAATCCACGTCTTGTAAGTTGTTGCCATTGGCGCCTTTAAGCTCAATTTGCATTGGCACAATCTTTTTGGCTTTTGGCTTGGCATTTTTCTCAGCTTTCGCTGCCGCCGCTGCTTTGGCCTTACCCATGGGCAGGATACTTGCCTTTTTGGGTGGATTGTTTAGGTCAATGGTTTTGGCTTTGTGACGCACTTTTGGAATAGCGATTTCTTTTTTACCTGATAGGTACTGACCAGTTAACGACTCTTCGACATCCATGATTTCTTGCATCGTACCTTGCGCAATTACATGACCACCATGCACGCCAGCACCAACACCGATATCAATCACATGGTCGGCTTGGCGAATCGCATCTTCATCATGCTCAACCACCAGTACGGTGTTACCCAAGTCACGTAGGCGAGTTAGGGTCTGAAGTAGACGGTCGTTGTCACGCTGATGCAGACCAATTGACGGCTCATCAAGCACGTACATTACGCCCATTAGACCGGCACCGATTTGGCTGGCCAGACGAATACGCTGCGCCTCACCGCCCGATAGTGTCTCGGCAGAGCGGGCAAGGTTTAGATAATCAAGACCGACGCTCACAAGGAAGTTTAAGCGCTCATTAATCTCTTTAAAGATTTTTTCGCTAATCTCACCTTTTGAGCCGCTCATTTGTAGGTCTTTATAGTAGTCGGCGGCATCACCAATCGACATCTGCACGATATCAGCAATGCCTTGACCGTCAACACGTACGTTACGCGCAATCTCGTTTAGACGTGCGCCATCACACACGTTACAGGTGGTATCGGCTAGGTATTTGGCAAGCTCGTCACGCACAAAGTTACTTTGCGTCTTCGCATAACGGCGCTCAAGATACGGCAACACACCTTCAAATGGGGTGGTCTTTTTGGTTTTACGACCACGCTCATCAGTAAAGTTAAATTCGATTTTCTCTTTACCTGAGCCATTTAAAATAATGTCGCGGTGCTCTTTATCAATCTCTTGCCATGGAATATCCATGTCGATGTTGTAGTGCTTAGCGACTGTGTTTAATAGGCCAAAGTAATACGCATGGCGTTTGTCCCAGCCATTAATCGCCCCTTGATTCAGCGACTTTTCAGGATTGGTCACCAGCTTCTCAGCAGAGAAATACTGACGTTTACCGAGGCCATCACAGGCAGGACAAGCGCCGTACGGGTTGTTAAAACTAAACAGACGAGGTTCTAGTTCTGATACCGCGCGATCACACACAGGGCAGGAGTGCTTGGCTGATAAAATTTGATCATCACTGTCTTGGTTTGAAGCATCAGGATTTGGGTTACCATCCATATAATGCAGGATAGCCAAGTCGCTACCTAAGCGCAGAGCAGTCTCTAAACTTTCGGCAACACGGTTACCTAAGTCATCACGGACTTTAAAACGGTCAACGACGACTTCAATCGTGTGCTTTTTATTCTTCTCAAGCGCAGGTAACTCGTCCATATCATAGACATGACCGTCAACACGGACGCGCACAAAGCCTTGACCGACCAATTGCTCAAGTAAGACCACGTGCTCGCCTTTACGGTCACGAATTACAGGCGCCAAAATCATCAGCTTAGTGCCTTCTGGTAGAGCCATGATTTCATCGACCATTTCAGTAATGGTCTGGGCGACCATTGGCTCATTATGCACCGGACAAAATGGCGTACCGACGCGCGCATACAGCAGACGCAGGTAGTCATAAATTTCGGTAATGGTACCTACTGTCGAGCGTGGGTTGTGGTTGGTGGATTTTTGCTCAATGGCAATAGCAGGTGACAGGCCTTCGATGCTATCGACTTCGGGCTTGTCCATCTGTGATAAGAACTGACGGGCATACGCTGATAAGCTTTCTACATAACGGCGCTGGCCTTCTGCGTATAAGGTATCAAAAGCCAGTGAAGACTTACCAGAGCCTGATAAACCAGTGATGACGACGAATTTATCACGAGGAATATCAATATCAATGTTTTTTAAGTTATGGGTGCGCGCGCCGCGAATCTTAATGTGTTCGTGTGCCATATAGAACCTTTTTTATTAAATTATTCAGCTATTAGGTCGATTCAGTTTAGAAGTTGGAAAGCAGTTAATTAGCTTGCTGTAGAAGGCAGATAAATAGCCAGCTTTGCCCTAAAGCATAACTGAGTTTATTGCTAAGTTAAATTAGAGGTGAGTTTAATATATGTATAAGTTGGTTAGCCTATTAATGGGTCTGATTTGGCAATAATTCAAGGGTAATAACCGATAATAAGTAAGCTGTGAGTGCAACCATACCGAAGACCATAAGGCGAGTTGAGTCATTAAAGATTTAGTCTTAGACCAACTGTTGACACGCCAAAAGCCATAGAAAAGGTCACAATAATTTTTTAGCTTGAGGTTACCGCCCATAGTTTTGGTTAATCCATTATAATGGCGCATTGAATTAGGTAAGACTCTAAAATAGATGTAGCGAATGTGGGAGCGATATGAATAGCATCGAGAAGCGAGCCATTGCCGGTGTGGGTGGTATCTTTGCACTGCGTATGATCGGCCTATTTATGATAGTGCCGGTCTTTTCGGTTTATGGTATTAACTATACGCATGCCACGCCATTTTTGATTGGTTTGGCAGTGGGTATTTATGGGCTCGGCCAGGCCATATTTCAAATTCCAATGAGCATGGCTGCGGATAAATTCCCACGCAAGCCTATGATATTTTTTGGGCTGCTGTTATTTGCGCTTGGGGGTATCGTCGCAGCCACTGCCACAGATATTTATCAAGTGATTATTGGCCGGGCGCTGGCAGGGAGTGGTGCTGTATCTGCGGTGCTTATGGCCTTATTGGCGGATGTAACGCGAGAACAAGTACGAACTAAAGCTATGGCCACTATGGGCTTAACCATTGCCACCTCGATTATGTTGTCCTTTGCTATCGGGCCTATGATGGTAGCGAGTCTAGGTATCTCTGGTCTATTTTGGTTGACCGCAGTATTTGCAGTACTGGCCATGGTGCTATTGCTGATTGTCCCCACGCCACTGCGCGTACTTAAGCACAACCTAGCCAATCAATCGATAGGTCAGCAGCTAAAAGAAGTGCTGCGAATTGGGGATTTAAACCGCTTACATGTCAGTATCTTTGCCCTACATTTAACCATGACCGCTATCTTTGTCATTGTGCCACATCAGTTGGCAGATATACTGGGTCTGTCGGTCAGACAGCAGGGCTTGGTATATTTGCCGTTATTGTTTGTCGGCTTTGCCATTGCCATTCCGTTTATTATTATTGCGGAAAAAAAGCGAAAAATGCGTCAAGTGTTTTTATCAGCCGTTGCCTTGATGGTGGTGGCGCTGCTTAGCTTGGCAGTGGGCAGTCAATTTAGCATTGGATTAATTGTAGGGTTGGGGCTGTATTTCATTGGTTTTAACTTATTAGAAGCCACCATTCCCTCTTGGATTTCTAAAAAAGCACCTGTTGCGAATAAAGCCACAGCGATGGGCATAAACTCATCGAGTCAGTTTTTGGGTGCGTTTTTTGGGGGTGCGCTAGGAGGGGTGCTATTGTCGCAAGGCACTCTTACTGCTTGGGCAATCTTGGGCGGCATTATGGCCGTGGCCCTGTTACTGACTTTCCCTATTTCACAACCCCCTTACTTAACCAGTACCACCATGGCCATTCCAAAACAGGCTGATATATCGGCTTGGTCACAGCAGGTTATGGAGACGGATGGGGTAGATGAAGTGGTGGTTATGCCAAAAGATGGCGTGGCTTATTTAAAGCTGGATAAACAAAAACTTACCGATAATTCACGACAATTACTGTCGCAACTAACCGAAACTAAGCTAGATATTTAATCAAAATTTCGGTACAGTGGCGACATGTGCTATAAAGTTAGTTATAGATAGCTTTTATTAATCATTAATTAATAAATTATTAAACAAATATATAAAAAGGAAGCCTTATGCGTGGTGTTAATAAAGTAATTATTGTTGGTCGATTAGGCAATGACCCTGAAAGTCGACAGTTTAGTAATGGTGGCAGTGTCACCAACATCTCAGTAGCTACTTCTGAACAGTGGACCGATAAACAAACAGGCGAAAAACGCGAAGCGACAGAGTGGCACCGTGTTTCCTTGTTTAACCGTCTGGGTGAAATTGCGGCTCAGTATTTGCGTAAAGGCAGCCAAGTGTATATTGAAGGCAGCCTGCGTACTCGCAAATGGCAAGACCAAAATGGTCAAGACCGTTATACCACTGAAATCCGTGCTGACCAAATGCAGATGTTAGGCGGTGGTTCAGATGTCGGCACTGGCTTTGCTACTGGTCAACAGCAACAACAGAACCAATGGGGCCAAGGCCAGCCAAATAACACTGGTGGTGCTGCACCAGGTGGATTTAGTGCCCAGAATCCAGGTGGCCAGCAAGGTTATGGCAACCAAGGGTTTCAACAAGGTGGTAATGCAGCACAAGGTGCAGGCAATAACCAAAATACTTTCGCACCTCAAACACCTGCTGCACCGCAGCCACAACAACCACAGCAGACTCCTGCATTTAATAACCAAACTACTATTCCAGCGAGTGGCATGACAGATACGCCAAAAGATGACGATATCCCGTTCTGATGTTTACCTAAGGCTATTTATTACAGTAATTACTCATGAAAACAAACCCCGCATTGCGGGGTTTGTTGTTTATGGCGCATCAGTTAAGTCTGTGTAATGGGCTATGTTCAAAACAAGAGGTTATGACTCAATTAAGCCCAAAGAGGCTAAGTCCTCATTAATCTGATCGACCACTTGTTGCACATCTTGTAGAGTCAACAAGGGATGCATGCAGCAGAATCTTAAGACCGTTTTGTTGTGCAGCATAGTCGTGTAGTAAATGGCATTGTTTCTTTGGGTCGACATTTCAGACAGCTTTTTATTAATCTGATTTAGCTCTTGCTCTGTGTGTTTGCCATCATTAAAACGGACGTTGACGATGCTTAACTGGGCTGGCGAGACAATTTCAAAGTATGGCTGTTTGCGAAATAAGTCTTCGAAGTGTTGTGCATTTTCAAAGCCTTTATCAATGGCATTTCGCATCTCTTTTAAGCCGACTCTTTGTAAGGTATACCACAGACGCATTCCTCTTGCTGGTGCGGTCAGCTCAATACCCATATCCCAAAAGTTAATGTTTGAATCGTCCGACTGAATGTCAGTTAAGTATTCAGGGTTTTCGCTGAACGTGCGAGACATGGCTTGACGGTCTTTACAGATAACGACCGCACAGCCATAGGTTTGAAACAGCCATTTATGACCATCCCAACTGATAGAATCACTGCGCTCTACGCCATCTAGCAAGTGACGGTGTGAGGATAAAATAGCACTTGCCCCATAGGCACCATCAATGTGCAGCCACATATCATGAGCCTCACTGATATCGGCCAGCTGATGTAAGGGGTCGATTGAGCCGGTATTGGTGGTCCCACAAGAGCCTACAATTAAAAAAGGAATAAAGCCATCCGCTTTGTCCTGCTCGATTTGTTTCTCTAGATCTTCTGCAATCATTTGGAACGCATCGTTGGTTTTTACTTTACGGATATTGGCTCTAGGGATGCCCATAATACGGATACCCTTAGCCACAGAAGAGTGGGTCTGATTGGAGACATACACCGTACCTTTGACTAACTCATCTTCCTTTAATTTCTCGTCTCGCGCCACAATAGAAGCGGTTAGGTTGGCCATTGAGCCACCGGAGACAAATAAGCCTCCTAGTTCCTTGACCGGATAGCCAATTTGCTCCCCCATCCAGTTCATCAATTTCTTTTCAGCGACCGCCATGCCTTCACTTAAAGTGTGACTGCCACCGTAAGGCGAGTAAAAAGAGTTGATGGCTTCCCCAACCACAGATATGGGGGAGAGTGCTAGGGGTATGAATGAAAAAAATCTAGGGTGGCTTTGTTTGGTACGATGCTGATAAACAAAGTCATTTAACTCATGCATGACCTCATCTGCTGATCTTGGGCCTTCTTGGAACGGTATATCCATGAGGGCTTGCCTTTTATCTTCAGGTAGTGGATTGACGATATCTGATTGAGCAGTATGAATTTGGTCTTCTACCATGAGAGGCATAAATTTGGTCAAAGTTGCTTTGGCTTCTTCCCAGTTAAATAGGGTGGTGTCATTATTGTTATCAGGGGTCATAATTATTGCCTTAAATTAAAAGAATGCCTTAAATTAAACGGATACCTTAAATAAACGAGCCGTCTTACCGACTTTGTTTGACTGTGAGTTGCTTATTTTTGAGGCGGCTTTTGTTATAAAAGCCTTTTTTAAGTGAATTTACACCCAGTACGGCCAGTACGGAATTACGGCAGTATTATAACCTAGCGTCTTTTTTGACTGGTGTTATGTGTTGTTATTTTATCACCGGTCGCCGTAAAGCCACCCACTTCAGGGCATAGGTATCTACACAAATTTACTAGCGGCATCAGCGAATTCACGCAGTTTGTCAGGGGGATAATGATTTACCATTTCGGTAAAATTAAGCCACTGGAACAATCCTGCCATCACAGCAGGTGCGGTTATTGGTTTGCTGCGTTTCATTTGCCGACCTGAGAGGCGCACTAAAAACAAAGCAAACTCTTGTGACTGTTTATCAGATGCTTGCATAATACGCCACACGAGCGTACAAGCCTGAGAGGCAATTAACAACCGCTTAAAATAAGCGTCTCCACTTTGCTGTAACCAGGACTCTAGCTGAAGTCCTGCACTTTTAAGCAATTTAAAATAAGATTCTATTTGCCAACGCCAATAATACCACTGACTAATATCTGCACCCTTGACGGACGTCTCTTG